>NZ_JBLYNV010000032.1:0-61344 GCF_049310165.1 Endozoicomonas sp. ALE010
TTCTTTGAGATTTTCGTGGTTAGTTCTTGGGCGTTATTCATGAAGGGGCTGATATTGCAGGGAGCACCTGAACCAAAAGCAAAAGCAAAAGCAAAAGCCAAGCAAGTTAAACCTGGTGAACAGACAAAACGAAAAATGATCAGCATCCGGAGTTTATTTCCTGATACGGCATAGTTACCAATAAAAAACCATTTTCTTCAGTGTATTTAAATTAACCTATTGATCAGTTTTTTTTCTGATGGTTCTGGTTGTGTCTAAAAAATCAATAAAACAATTAAGGGAAAATCTTCATTTTTCTATTTTTTGCGGGAATTGCTGCTCGGTGATGGGCAATCTGTCGGACCTTGGCCGGGAGGGCATTGTGTTTACCGGTGGTCATTACGGTTCACAGCCGGAGTACCTGTTTACCCGCCTGAATGATGTTAAGCCGGAAATGATTGAGGAAGCGACCCGTAAGGCCCGGGAAGTGGCGGAAAAGTTTGCCTCGGATTCACAAAGCGAGCTGGGCAAAATCAAGAGAGCTTCCCAGGGGCAGTTTTCCATCAGTGATCGTGACCGGAATAACCCCCATATCAAGAAAGTCCGGGTGGTTGCGACGATTGAGTATTATCTCTCCGATTGATGATCACAGCAGGTTATCTGCTGACGTTTAACCAGTCGTTAGCAATTTATAACTGGGTTGAGAGGTGTTTAACCTCTCTTTCGACAGATTCTCTATTGCCATATTGAGAGAGTTCATATCTGATGTGTGCGTTCAATTCATCGGAATTAAGCCGGTCAAGTTTATCGTTGTCGTGGATATCCCTGCTTTGGAAATCCATAGATAAGAGTAAGAGGAATCGCTCCTTGGCTAACAATGAGTCACTGTCCAGGATTTGCCTGCAAAATTCTTCGGATGCAACCATTTTTTCTCTCAGGGGATTTCCTAGGTTATAAAACAATCCATTTGATAATTTATCAATGAAAATAGTTAGCAGGTTTTCGGCAGTTCCTTCGGGCTCTCCGGGATTCAGGTCCGGGCGGTCAAGTAGCGTAAGTGCTAAATCGGGGTTGTTTAACAATATTGCCTGACCGATAAGGCTAACAGGGATCTTTCCTTCAGTCACTCCTTTACTTGTTTTATAAAATGATGATTCACGAGGGAATTCAATATGAAAGGAAGATTTAAATCCTCCATGATAGAAAAATTCTATTTTTGTATTTACCTGGGTTCTGGGATCGCTGGCAAGTAATGCACTGATTTTACCTCTGTTTTTGGCTCCTGCCTGGCTGTTTACTAATTCCGTTGGTGTCATCCACATAGAAACATATGAATCTTGAATATCATTGATACTGTTCAGGTCGATTTCCTTGCTTCGCAGTAACACCTTCATTGTTTCTGATGTGAAATTAGCAGGCGAATAGCTAGAGTGCCTGCCCCTTTGAGGGAACAGGAGTGGGAGGGGAGGTTTTTCATAACTCTTACTCGCCAACACTGTATTCGGTGATGCTCCATAGTTAATTAACAATTGAAATGCTTCAGTGTTGCCATGGACTGCAGCCTGAATGGCCGGGTTTTGATTTTGTTGCTTCAAGCAAAGTCGCAAAGATGTCGGGTGCCTGTCAAGAATACGGTTGATCAGTTTAGTATCGTTATGTTTGGCTGCTTCCATTAATGCTGAATCCGGTCCCCTTGTTTTCAGATGCAATTTGTCAACTTTATGCTGAGTCCAGGAGCAGGTCCGTGCCTCACTGCTCTGTTGTCCACGAGTTGAATGACTACTGCCAGGCAGGCTGTAATTTCCAAGAATATGGCTATTGGTTGCTCCACCAGTGGCTATCATCTGTCGTCTCCATTTTTATATTACAGGGGAATGCTTTGATTTTTTTTTTTTTTAAAGTTCACAAGGCTTCGGACACTTTTTCTCGAAAATATCCTGTGACGTGTATGTAAACGACTAATATATAGACATCAATATTCGTTTATTAAAGCTATTCATAAACGACACAGTACATAATGCTTTGGACGCTATGGCTATGCTGAAAAAAACACAGAATACCTTCATCCTACTACTCATTTTGGCACTTGTCGTATTTCAGGGAAAAGCTATCTTCCGTAATCTGAGCAGATACTCATCAATTAGTGAAAAGCGGTTTAGTCCTTGGTAGGTATCCCTGAATGATGTTAAGCCGGAAACGATTGATTATTTTCTCTCCGATTGATGATCACCACAGGTTGTCTGCTATCTGTTAAACAGCCGTTACCCCTGAGCAGGGAATATGCTATTTTATGCCGCCTATATAAGGCAGTAAGGGTTCGGCCCAGCGTGAAAATTCCGGGCGTTACGAATCCGAAGGAGCAAATGTGACAGGTTCCAATGAGTCCTGCGAAGGGCTGGTGTCTATTCGAGACTTTGTACGCTGGGGAGCAACCCGCTTTAATGAGGCGGGGCTGTTCTTTGGTCATGGCAGTGATAATGCGCTGGATGAGTCCCTGCATCTGGTTTTCCAGGTATTGCAGCTGCCCTGGGATCTTCCCGACCAATATCTTGACAGTCGTTTAACCCATCGTGAGCGTGAAAAACTGGCCAACCTGATTGAAGAGCGAGCGGTCAGTCGTAAACCCCTGGCCTATCTGGTCAATCAGGCGTGGTTCTGTGATATGCCATTTTATGTGGATGAGCGGGTGCTGGTCCCCCGTTCTCCCATTGCCGAGCTGATTCTCCAGCAGTTCCAGCCGTGGCTGGGGGATGTAGAGATCAGCCGTGTGCTTGATCTGTGCTCCGGTTCCGGGTGTATTGGCATTGGTGCAGCCCATGCTTTTCCTGAATCCCAGGTGGATCTGCTGGATATTTCTGAAGATGCACTGGAAGTGGCCAACATCAATATTGATCGCCATGAACTCTGGGGCAGGGTGCAGGCCATTAAGTCGGATCTGTTTGATTTTCTGGATGCTTTGCCAGAGCGTCCCAGGTATCAACTGATTCTGAGTAATCCACCCTATGTGGATGCTGAAGATATGTCCGATATGCCGGAAGAGTTCACCCACGAACCCGAGCTGGGTCTGGCCGCCGGAGATGACGGGCTTGATTTCGCCCGTACCATTCTGGCGCAGGCAGCTGATTACCTGGATGACCAGGGGCTGCTGGTGCTGGAAGTAGGCAACAGTCAGTGGGCTTTACAGGATGAGTATCCGGAAGTACCGTTTGTCTGGCCTGATTTCGAAAAAGGCGGTCATGGTGTTCTGGTGCTGTCCGCTGAAGATTGCAGAAAATATCAGTCTTTGTTCAAAAATCGGTTAAAAGCCCTGTAAGGGGCTTTTAGCCATTTTGGGAATTTTCTGAAAATAACAATGAGATCGCTCAAGTATGGCAGGAAATAGTATAGGACAATTGTTCAAGGTAACTACCTTTGGTGAATCCCACGGTCTGGCACTGGGCTGTATTGTTGACGGTTGCCCCCCGGGGTTGCCCTTAACAGAAGCGGATCTTCAGGTTGACCTGGATCGTCGTAAGCCCGGTACCTCCAAATTCACCACCCAGCGTCGTGAGCCGGATCAGGTCAGAATCCTCTCCGGCGTTTTTGAAGGGGTGACCACCGGTACCCCCATCGGCCTGTTAATTGAAAACCAGGACCAGCGCTCCAGGGATTACTCCAATATCAAGGATCTGTTCAGACCCGGTCATGCGGATTACACCTATGCCCATAAATACGGTGTCCGGGATTATCGCGGTGGTGGCCGTTCATCCGCCAGGGAAACGGCCATGCGAGTGGCTGCTGGCGCTATTGCCCGCAAGTTCCTGCAGTCCAGGGGGATTGAAGTGCTTGGCTGGCTGTCCCGGATCGGCGATATTCAGGTCGAGAAGCTGGACTGGGATGAAGTGAGAAACAACCCGTTCTTCTCGCCAGATGCGGACAAAGTCCCGGAAATGGAAGCGTTGATTACCAGCCTTCGTGCCGAAGGTAACTCCGTGGGCGCTCGTGTTTCCGTGATGGCAACCGGTGTTCCGCCAGGGCTTGGTGAACCGGTTTTTGACCGCCTTGATGCGGATCTGGCCCATTCACTGATGAGCATCAATGCGGTCAAAGGCGTTGAAATAGGTGACGGGTTTGCCAGTGTCAGCCAGAAAGGTACAGAGCACCGGGATGAGATTACCCCGGATGGCTTCCTTTCCAACCATGCCGGTGGCACCCTGGGTGGTATCAGTACCGGGCAGGACGTGGTTGCTCATATTGCCCTGAAGCCAACATCCAGTATTACCACCTCAGGAAAGTCGATTAATAGTCAGGGCGAGCGGGTGGAGGTCGTCACCAAGGGGCGCCATGATCCCTGCGTAGGTATTCGCGCAGTACCCATTGCTGAAGCGATGATGGCGATTACCCTGATGGATCATTTTCTGCGGCACCGGGCACAGAATGCCGATGTCGTTAGTCCTATACCGGTTGTTTAAAGCACCAAAAAGGCCAGTAACCGAACTGGACACTGGCCTGAATGTTCATGCTGAGTCTTTACACGGACAGGACTTTCAGATCATGGGCGAGCCAATTTGATAGCTCTCTCAATCTTAATAAATTTCAATACTTCTTTGAAAGTACTCTGGCTCTGGTTTGCTTGCCACTGTTTTAGAGTTTTTTCGACAGTTTCCAAACCATCAAGATCACCACGATCAAGGATTGCTTTGATATCATCCTGCCATTGCTCACCTTCTACATAACCAGGAGTGTTGAATTTTTCTAACAGTTTGCTGGCCCCATTTTCCATATCTAAGGGCATGACAGATGGTGTTGTGGCTTGTTTTGGTTTGATTAAGTTTTGTGCAACTTGTCGGTTCGTTGCGCGAGCTTTCTTGATTTCTTCCATACGAACTTTGTAAGCCTTTTTTGCGTTGGCAATATTTCTCTCTTTTCGATCCTTGAACAGATTCTTGTTCGCCTTGTACTTATCCAGACTGGAATTAACATGAACCGCTTTCTGGCCCCCTTTTTCAATATTCTGGTGATAACTCTGCTTAAGTTCTGCAATTCTATTTTTATAATCTGCTTCTTGCTTCGCTATGTCAGCTTTCATTGCCTTTTTGGCATTTGCCATTTCCTGTTGGTATTCTTTGCTCGCTGCCGCGCCCAGTTCCCTGCTTATCTTACCGTAAGCAGAGGAAATCTGTCCTTCCAGCTTGTGGAGAGCCTCTTTTGCTTCAGTCAACTTGTCCTTATTATCACAGTGCTTGTTAAAACAATCCTGTGTTTCGGAGTTCTGGAATTGCTCTTTAATATTATTGACTTGTGATTTTATCTGGCCTTTACCGCTTGAGTTGATTTTTATGTTTTTTGAACCGCTACTGGTTGGAATTTTTAGATTTTTTACTTTATTTAGGTCTTTATCATTAAAACTGCCTTTATTAAATAATTTCAAAGCATCTGAATATGAACTTTCAAACTCTTTGACCTTATTCTCAAGTGCCTCAACTTCTTTCTTACTTTCTTTTACTTTAGAAACCAGTTCATTGTATGCCTTTGCGGAATTTGCTGAGTCTGATTTTCCATCTTGACCTTGTATTTTACTGACTCTCTGCTGCTGAAAATAATTTACCCTTCCCCAATTGGTTTGTTGGATTTTTCGGCTAAACAACTTTGTAATTACTTTCTTTGGTTTAGATAGATAATCATTGTCATAAGCCCTGCTCAGACCTGGCTCTTTCGTACCTTTAAAGGTTGTCACTAACTTACCCAGAAAGGATTTTTTAACGGGAGTGGCACCGTTGATAGAAGCATCGGATGGCGGTACTTGAACATTTTGTAGTGTCGAACCAGCAACTCTCGAGCTATCCATAGTATTTCTCCAGCATTCCTTTGGACTTGATAAGTACTAACTGTAGTCAATAAAACCAACGCTTTGTGATTTGATGCTGGGATAGGGCGGAAATGATCAATATAATGACACAATCAATGGTTTTGATAATGAAAACACAAAAGGGTCAACCAATACGTCAAAGAGAGAATGTAAGAATCTGCACGGCAATAAGATGCCGCATGGTTCATTTTATTCGTTTAATACAGGCATGCTGCTCACCTGCTTAATTTATAAGAAATATTGAACGGGAACTTTTGCGTCATTTAATGGACAAACACAATAACATTTGGCCGATTGTCCAGTATTTTACGTACTATCGTTCAAATTTTACTAATGCAACATGAGTTAAAAGTTATGCATGGCTTAGAATTAAACGTCTCTCTGCAGGGCGTGATGACACCCGCTGATTCGGTAGTCTCTAAAGGGGATAATCCGGAAATTGAAAAATGCAATTTCTGTTTTGGCAATCTGGGTGATCAGCGTACTGTTGTTATGTTTCCCTGTACCCATAGCTACCATAAGATGTGCATGGAAGAATTTCTGGAAGTCCCAAAGAATACCACTTGCCCGGGATGCAATCATAGCGTTACCCATTGTTTATCACCTGATGAGACGCCGCTCCTGGTGGCAGCTGCAAAAGGTCGGCCTGACGCTATCAGTGGCCTGCTTGCCCTCGGTGTAAATGTCAATGACAGCACCGAAGATGGGCTAACTCCCCTCCATTGCGCTGCCATCAAAGGTGATGTAGCGACTTTAGAGCATCTTGTCCGCCATGGTGCTAACGTCAACGCCCTCACAAGAGGTATGACTCCACTCCATTTTGCGGCGCAATTCGGGCATCTCGATACCATCTGGTTCTTGCTTGAAAATGGTGCAAATATCAATTACCAGGCAAATGTGATGGAAACGCCCAGTCAAATCCAAGACAGGCGTGATTGGAACGTTTTATTGGCTTCGGTGGAAAAGTGGCAGGGCCTCCCTTTGGGATCCACTCTCGAATACCATGGAAGCGATGCGCAAATAACAAGCTACGGGAAAACTCCCCTGCACTGTGCCATTGAAGCCGGGCAGGAACAGGCTGTTAACGATCTGGCCGTTGCCGGTGCCGACATCGAAGTACTCATTGGTGAAGGCAAGACACTGCTCAGCTGGGCAAAAAGTGAGGGGAAACTGACGAAATCCATAATTTGTTCTTTAGCCAATGCAACTTGTGATACTGAGGCCCCCTGCGAAGGGGCACGTGCAGAGCTGCTTAGTGCATTGATTGAAATCAATGACTGGGCTTTATTCGACAAATTGTTGGCCAATACCAGGGGGGTTGCTCTTCATAAACTTCAATGCCTGGGGTCCAGTCAGCTCGCCTTTTTCCGGTCGGTTGAATGCGGTCAGACAGATATTATCAAAGCCATGATTACCAGAGGCGCTGACGTTAACGGCCTTAACGATCGTGGTATGACTCCACTTTACCGTGCAGTCTGCGAATGCCAGCCTGAAAGCGTTGCAACGCTGATTGCAGCAAATGCTGATGTCAATGCCACTATGGGAGAATATAGGTGGACCGCCCTCCATCTTGCGGTTAAAAAAGGTGAGTCATCCATTGTTCAGCTCTTGATTGACGAAAACGCTAATGTCAATGCCTGTGTCTCAGACGGGGAGATCCCGTTCCCCCCCGATAAAGCGTTTGACAGATATAAAACAAATTCAACAAACGGGGGTACCCCTCTTCACATTGCAGTTGAAAATTGTCAGCCAGAGATTGTTGAACGCCTGATTGCTGCAAAAGCTGATGTTAATGCCCTCAATACTGCAGTACATACCCCTCTTAAAGTTGCACAAGTCCTTCTCGACAGGGCAATTTATCATGTGGATCACCTGAATGACTTTGCCGCTATCAATAAGGTTGAATCTTACCAAACTATCATTCAACTCCTGCAAAGTGTAAACGCAGGTTCAGGTTTTGAATATTGAGTTTGTTTGGTAGTGCTATCACTGTTCCGGGGCAGTGATACAAGCACAATGGGGCGGTTGATTCAGGTTCGCACGATGCGTGAGGGAGTCAGTCCGTCGCCAATGGGCAGCAGATAGCCCGGTTGGTCATCGTTTTCAGCAATGGTTCCTGCCGCTGTCCAGTGAGAAGGAAAATCTTTTGCAGCACATAATACGCATAGCCGCTGTCTGGATTTAGGCATATTATACTGCGCCTTTCTTCTTCCTCTTCTCTTGAACAGGCCATTATCGTGCCACATCGAGCCCATCTGTTGTCACTGAAGCTTTGCCATGCCCTGAGTCAGGCCTGCATTGCCGACAAGTATACTGGCAAACGTTTTGCCAGCGACCTGCTGGCGGGACTAACCGTCGGAATTATTGCCATCCCGTTATCCATGGCGCTGGCCATCGCCAGTGGTGTTGCGCCACAGTACGGTCTTTATACGGCGATCATCAGCGGATTTATTATCGCCTTGCTGGGCGGGTCCCGTTACAGCATATCCGGCCCCACCGCTGCCTTTGTGGTGCTGTTATTTCCTATTGCAGAAAAATTCGGTCTTGCTGGCTTGCTGCTGGCAACGGTTATGTCAGGCATCATTCTGGTGCTGATGGCTCTCATGCGCCTTGGACGTCTGATTCAGTATATACCGGAGTCGATCACACTGGGATTTACCGCTGGTATTGGTGTTGTGATTGCCACACTGCAGCTGAAAGATTTCTTTGGTATGACCATCAGTGCCATGCCTGAGCACTATTGGGAAAAAGTAACAGCTCTGGTCAATGGAGTGGGCAGCACCCATTGGCCAAGCCTGCTGATTGCCATCGTGACACTGGCCGTGATGTTGTTGTGGCCCCGGTTAAGGTTGCCCATTCCCGCTCATTTACCGGCGGTGATTCTTGGCAGTTTACTCGCTCTGATCATGGGCCATTATGGTTTCGATGTTGAAACGATTGGTAGCCGATTCCAGTACCTGCTACCTGATGGCTCCATGGGTATGGGGATTCCTCCGGTCCTTCCCGAGTTTGCCTGGCCGTGGATGCAGGCGGGTGTCGATGGTCAGCCATCTGGTATCAGCTGGTCACTGGTTCAGGCCCTGCTTCCTTCCGCTTTTGCCATTGCCATGCTCGGGGCTATCGAATCGCTGTTGTGTGCCGTCGTGTTGGATGGCATGACGGGTAAACGACACAGTGCAAACAGTGAGCTGTTAGGGCAAGGCATTGGCAACATGGTTGCGCCATTCTTTGGCGGGATTCCAGCCACTGCCGCCATTGCCCGATCAGCCGCCAACGTCAAGGCCGGGGCACAGAGCCCGGTAGCAGGGATGGTCCATGCCCTGGTTGTGCTGCTGGCGCTGGTAGCACTGACCGGTATTCTTGCCTGTATTCCCATGTCTGCGATGGCTGCTTTGCTGCTGGTGGTTGCCTGGAACATGAGCGAAGCACCTAAAGCGGTGCACCTGTTGAAAACGGCTCCGCGCAGTGATGTGCTGGTTTTTCTGGTCTGCTTTTTCCTGACGGTTGTCTTTGATATGGTCATTGCCATCAGCGTTGGTGTGGTACTGGCCGCATTGCTGTTTATGAAAGAAGTCGCTGAGATGATCCAGGTCAGGGATATCACCAGGGACAAACGCTATGTAGATACGCCAGTAGCGCCAACAACGGCCGTCCTGCGCATCGAGGGACCGCTGTTTTTTGCCGCTGCTGATCATGTTTTTGGAGAGATCAGTCGTTTAAGCCAGGATAAACATACGATTATTTTACAGATGGAAAATGTCCATCTGCTGGATGCGGGCGGTCTCTCGGCCCTCACGCGATTGATTGAACAGTGCAGGAAGCACCATACCCGGCTATTGATCAGTGAATTACAGTTCCAGCCATTAAAAAACCTGGCCCGGGCCGGCGTTGAGCCTGTAGAAGGTGTGGTGAAATTTTATCCTTCATTGAATGATGCGTTGCTGGACGGGTGTCGGTCGGTTAAAAAATAACAGCGTTAAAAAAAGGCATCCGTTCAGATGCCTTTGTTGTGATATTTACAAGGGATAGTTATCAGGCTTTGCTGGGAGTGTACATGGCCTCAATCTCTTTCTTAAATCGCTTCATAATAATTTTACGACGCAGTTTCAGGGTTGGCGTGATCTCACCCAGCTCGATGGAGAACTCTTTGGGCAACAGCGTAAATTTCTTCACCTGTTCAAATTTAGCCAGCCCTTGCTGGATTTTATTGACCCGCTCCTGAATCAGTTCCTGAATGCTGTTGTGCTGAATCAGTTCCCTGTGGTTCTGGTATTTCAGGTTCAGCGCCTTGGCGTGTTCTTCCAGAGCTTCAAAGGCAGGAACAATCAATGCCGTTACGTAGTTTCTGGCATCGGCAATAATGGCAATCTGTTCGATAAAGCGGTCTTTGGTCAGCGTGCCTTCGATGTATTGTGGTGCGATGTATTTACCGTTGGAGGTCTTCATCAACTCCTTGATGCGTTCGGTCATACGCAGCGCACCGTTCTCATCGATCAGACCGGCATCGCCGGTGTGCAGCCAGCCGTCCGCAGTAAAGGATTTTGCGGTTTCTTCCGGCTTTTGGTAATAGCCGCGCATGACGTTGTCGCCTTTAACCTGAATTTCACCTTCTGCACCGATGCGCACCTGTATGCCCGGTAAAGGAATACCACAGGAACCAAACTCAAATTCAGTATCACGGAAACAGGTCACGGTTGCCACGGTTTCCGTCATGCCGTAACCCACTTTCACATCAATACCAATGGCATGGAAGAAACGGTTGATGTCGTCATCAAGACGAGCGCCGCCACAGGGCATAAACCGGATATTACCGCCCAGGCCCGCGCGAATTTTGCTGAACACCATTTTGTCGGCGATACGGTTGAGCTTCTCCAGATAAGCAGGTGCCTCAACACCTTTGCGGCGGTATTCCATGTGGGCGTTGCCAATGCTAACCGCAGTTTTAAAAATCATACGACGAATAAAGGGGGCTGTGGCAACTTTACTGTGAATGGTCGTATAGACTTTTTCAAAGAATCTGGGAACGGCACAAAGCACCGTCGGCTTAACGGTTTTCAGCGCTTCACTGACCTGATGGGGCTCTTTGAGATAGACATTGGTAACGCCACGGGCAAGGGCGTAAAAACTCCAGGCACGCTCAAAAATATGGCTCAGCGGCAGGAAGCACAGCGAGGTGTCCAGGCTGTCCAGGTGGATGATCTGGTCATGGCCACGGAAGCTGGCTGCCATATTGGCATAGTCCAGCATAACGCCTTTGGGCTCGCCCGTGGTGCCTGAGGTATAGATCAGGGTGAACAGGTCTTCCATGCAACGGGAATTCAGCCTTTCTTCAAGAATGGCCGGTTCAACACCGTGCTGGATAAAGTCGTCAAAGTAGATAGCCTGCGGGCAGCTGCTAATATCAACCGAGCGGTCAAAGATAACTATGGTCTTTAATGTGGATGACCGGGCCAGTAACTCAAGCGCACTATGGTATTGTGCCTGTTCACCCACAAACAGCAGACTGGCTTCTGTCTCATCCAGAATGTATCTGACCTGCTCGGTGGTGCTGGTGGGGTACAGCGGTACGGTAACCAGTCGTGCCTGAAGGCAGGCCAGGTCGGCTACGGTCCACTGAGGCATGTTCTGGGACCATATGCCCACTTTCGCCTGTACCTGCAGGTTTTGCTTTAACAGTGCGCGGGAAGCCTGGTCAATCTTTTTGCTGAGCTGATGCCAGCTGACTTCCTGCCACTGATGAGCATCCTGATCAGCGCTTTGAGTGACGAAGCGCATGGCAATATGTTCCGGGTTGCGCTGGGCACGATCACGGATCTGGCTGATCAGGTGCATATTCAAGGTGGAGTTCATCGGCACGGAACGTATTCTCAACAGCTGGATGAAATGTAGACAACAAGAAACCAAATGTTACAGGATGGCTTGGAAGACCAAAATTGATCCAGATCATTTTTGGTGAAATTCTGAGCAGGAAAATGTAACGGTTAGTAACGATAATTGCTGGATGTAAACACATCCCGCCATTATTGTCAGATTTGTGTAGATTATACCATCACTGAGTCTGCAAAATCTGTTTTTATATGCGTTTATTGGCCAGTGCGTTGTGCTTGGCACAGCTGATGATGAGCCATTACCTAATGGATTAATGAATTATTATGATTCCCTCAGAATATAACTTGTTCCGCTGTGAACCTGCGTCCTCAGGTGCCGGGATTAACAAGTCTGAAACACATGACACGCTTTTACAAAGCCAACAGGATCCAGCTCACGCTACGGTGACTGACAGCCTTTCCAGACGCACTGTAGAGCCCAAATTCACTAATAATTACCTTGGTTCTTCAGGTTTCAGTTCTGCTTTTTTTGATACCGGGTCTCAGGAATACCTTCTCCTGGTAAAAGCCATCGGTGTTATGGAAAAAGGGCCAGCGTTTAATGAAGATAAGCTGGGTCCTGTTTCCAGGAAAAAAATGACCGTTGCCCAACTGAGAAAAAAGAAGAGGGAATTAAAAGCTGAAGAAGATAAAAAGTTGAGTGAGCTGGAGTATCTTACGGTGCGAATCTTATATGCAATCAATACTGGAAAAGAAATACGGCAGCAGGATATTGCTTGCATTCTTGAGATATTGTCTGATTTTTACAGCTCTCGATATTTTATGAATTGTATGTTTTTCATTATTCATAAAGTGTTAAGTGATCAGTGTGCTGAAACAAATATGGTATTAACCGAAGTCGTAAAGAATCAGTGTGGAGGAATTATTGAGCTAATCTACAAAATTGTACTTAGCGGGGATGATGTGGGGTTTGTATCAGAGTTTTGGTACGTAGGGTGGGATCTTTATTATGTTTTTAATATTATCGCCTGCTGCGTGAATTTGGATGGCAGTGAGCGTTGTGCACCATTCTTTAGTCCTGAGCTACCTGTGAAGTTGGCATTGAAATGTTTACAGCAAATGCCTGGTGTAACTGAACAGGAAAAACAATTTCTGGAAATGAAAAAGAAACGCGGGGATGATGAATCAGATATTCATACTTTACAATTCAGTTTGCTGGCAGGAAAAGAAATTGACCTGGAAATGCTGATTTCCCGTGTAAAAAATGGTTGTCAGAGATATCAGCAAACGGGTTTGAGTGATATGAAAAAATATACCGAGTATCTTGGGCTGTTGCAGTTTTTGTTTTCCGCAACAGTGTGCGCTTTGGAAAGATCCGGGGAGGATGCTCGCAAATTGCTTGACTGTTACGATTGCTTTTCCTATCTACAGCCTTCCGCAGGCGTATTGAAGCAATATATGCTGGCCAGGTGCGAAGAAAAATCCGGCGCTATTGATGCAGCAAGCCGAATTTACCAGTCTTTGGTCAGCGGGGAAAGCCAGGTACCTTTATACGAAGAATGGATTACCTGTCTGGAAAAGCTGGGTGATAACGGTGCTATTGTTCAGGGCTGCATAAGTGCTGCTGACTATTACAGAGCCAAAGATATTAAATGGCGGGAGGAGTACTATGAGCACAAGGCTGCCGACTATATGCTGATTATGGCAAACATGGATGATATTGATGTCAGCTCCATGCAGTCTGACGTTGAATCACAATCTAAAGCCGCCAGCAGTAAAAAGCACAAAGTTAATCGAAAAAACAAAGCTAAACGGGGGGGCGAACATCATGCAACGCCTTCCCGTTCTTCCCTGTCGGCAGAAAAAACAGAATCTTTTCAATCCTGTCCAGCTGCTCGACCTTACCCGTCAATAAAAGCCAGACAGGATAAGGCTCATGCTACACCTTCAGAGTCAGGAAGCGCGAAAAATGGGCGGGATTACTGGCGAGAGTTGAATGCGCTGTTTGTGGATTATTATCACCTTCCTCACCGATACCGGGATACTGTCGAGAGCTTTTCCCGGGAAGCCTGTCGATGTTTCCCAAATGATATATGGGTTCTTCATTCTGCCGGTTGGGGATTTCATCTTATTGGCGATGAAATAAAAGCCGCTGAGTTGCTATTGAAAGGTTTGCGTCACTATCTGGGCCGTTTCCCTGAGGTCAAAAGTTTTATACCGGTTAATATTTATGGCAATTTCGAACAGGGTCTGGATAGACTGAAAGCGCATCCTGAGATAACACCCAGCTCATCCGCAGGCCTCAATGTGGCTGCTTATTTAAGCTCTCTGGCGTATGTGTATCGAAATCTTAATAAACATTGCGATGATCAGATGCGCTCTTTGGCTAATTGGCTGAACCCTTCCAGGGATGCCCGCAAAAAAGAAAAACAACGCGTATCTTTCACGGCAAAGGTGAATGTGATTCCTGCAGGAGTTGACCAGGTTACCAGAAGGTTTATGGCTTTTGGCCATGGTTGTCGTGAGTAAATCCCTCAGCCCTTCCAGAAAGCAGGCGTAAAAAGTACCAGAACGGTAATCACCTCAAGCCTGCCCAGCAGCATGCCGGCACTTAATAGCCACTTGGCGACATCCGGTAGAGAACTGAAGTTTCCTGCAGGACCAATGACGGCTCCCAGGCCGGGACCGACATTGGCAACCGCTGTCGTGGCTCCGGAAAGACTGGTGATGGGGTCAAGATCGCAGAGGGACAGTAACAGACTCATTAAAGCAATCAACAGGATGAAGAAGAAACTGAAACCGATTAACGAACGGAGTATGTCACTGCTGATTTGCTGGCCGTTATAGGTTTGTACAAAGCAGGCCCTGGGGTGAACCAGTTGCTTTAACTGAATGTTCAGAAGTTTGCCGCCAATTTGAAACCGGAAAATTTTGATGCCTCCTGCAGTTGACCCTGAACAACCGCCCACCAATAACAGGAAGAAAAAGGTGAGGTTGGCAAGACCACCCCACAGGGTATAGTCACCGTAGGCAAAGCCGGTGGTGGTGATGGTTGAGGTGGTATTAAAGGAGACCAGGGTGAGTGACTGGGGAAAGGTGTAGTCAGAGTGGCAGCATAACCAGACACTCAGAACCAGCCAGACTATCAGCAGAAAACCGATAAAGGCCTGTACCTGGGTATCCTGGTAAAAGCAGTTAACGTCACCCCGCATACAGCGAACAAAAAGAACAAAAGGGAGGCTGGCAAGTATCATGAAAATGGTGCTGGTCCAGATAATAAACGGGTTTTTAAATAACCCCATGGATGCATCTGAGGTGGAATATCCGCCGGTTGAGACTGTGGTCATGGCATGGTTTATGGCCTCAAAGCCGGTCATACCACCCAGGAAATAAAGGTACGCGCAGATAGCCGTCATGATCAGATAGACAGTAACGATACCCTTGGCAATACTGCCTGAACGGGGCATGGCTTTCTCGGACCAGTCAGACGATTCGCTCTGGAACAACCTCATACCACCCACTTTGAGAAAGGGCAGAACGGCAACCGCCATCACAATAAAACCGATGCCGCCAAACCATTGCAGCAGTGACCGCCAGATCAGCACACTGGGGGGCATCTGATCCAGACCAGTCAATATGGTGGATCCGGTGGTGGTAATACCTGACATGGTTTCAAAAAAGGCATCGGTGAAACTGACGGGAAGTTTGAACCAGAAGGGCAGTGCTGCAAAAGTGCATACTGCCACCCAGCAGAGTGTGGTCAGTACAAATACCTGCCTGGGCTTCATATTGAAGTGTTCTGGTTTGAAATTGATGGTCAGGGCTGCGCCGCTAATCAGCGTAATGGCCGCAGCGGCGACAAATTCCCAGATATTCGACTCACCGGTCAGCAGATCATAGATGACCGGAATCAGCATAAACTTGGCCAACGCTGTCAGGAACAGGCCAATCACATAGAATACCGGACGGTGTTTCATTACTTTTCAATGGCAGTTACTGAGAAATAAAAAAGTTGGTACGCATCGTTTGGAGGGAAGTCAGATGCTTCTCGGACAGCCTCCTAGGATCGCATCTGACTTGAAGAAGTTTAGAAGGTGAGAGCGTTATTACAACTTAATCAGTGTTCTGCCGGTGACTTGTCCATTAGTGATGGCCTCTGCGAGTTCAGGCACGGCATCCAGTGACACTTCTTTGGCCGCGTCGCTGTAGAAGGACTCTGGCAGCAGCTCAACAATACGGTTCCATGCCTGCGTACGTTTTTCAATCGGACACATGACCGAATCAACACCCAGAAGCTTAACGCCTCTGAGAATAAAAGGCATAACCGTGGTTGGCAGATCAAACCCACCGGCCAGGCCGCAGGCGGCAACAGCCCCCTGGTAATCAACCTGTGCCAGTACCTTGGCCAGAACCTTGCTGCCGACGGTGTCAATGGCACCTGCCCAGAGCTGTTTTTCCAGCGGACGTGCGGGTTCAAGCAATTCTGCACGATCAATCACCCGGTCAGCCCCGATGGACTTTAACCAGTCACTGTTTTCCGGGCGACCGGAAGCGGCAACCACCTGGTAACCCAGCTGATCCAGCAGCGTTATGGCAACACTGCCGACACCACCGCTGGCACCGGTGACCAGAATCTCACCTTTCTCAGGAGTAATACCTGCGTCTTGCAGCGCCATGACACACAGCATGGCTGTCAGGCCGGCAGTACCGATAATCATGGCCTTGCGGCTGTCCAGTCCAGCAGGCATGGAAACCAGGTAGTTAGCAGGCACGCTGGCTTTTTCGGCCATACCACCCCAGTGGTTCTCACCAACACCCCAGCCGGTGAGGATAACGGAATCACCTGGCTGGTAGCGGTCATCGCCTGAGGAAATGACCTGACCCGCGTAGTCGATACCCGGAACCATCGGAAAATCACGGATAATTTTTCCCTTTCCGGTGATGGCCAGGCCATCCTTGTAATTCAGTGATGAATAGTCAACAGCAACAATAACATCCCCGGCTGGCAGGGTGGATTCATCCAGTTGTTCTATGGAAGCGACAGTGTTGTTGTCCTGCTGGTTCAGTACTAGCGCCTTGAACATAAACGATAATCTCTAAAAAGGTCGGGGCGTAAACTATACTCCTGCAATTGGCAGGTGGCGAGGATTGATTATTGCTGCTTTTATCCTGATTCAATTGGAAAGGTTATATTTTTTACCCGGGCAGCCATGAATGCATTAAGAAGTTCGTTTCCCTGTTCCCCGTCTTCCGCTGTTGCTTCTGGGAATAACCATGTCACTGGTCAGAAGGTTCGGGTGAAGGTACTTGTGGTTGGCGCTGGCCCTATCGGCCTTTTTGCCATGCAGCAATTGGAAGGGTTGCAGTTTTACCATAACGAAAGACTGTGTACTGGCAGTAATAAAAATTCATTTCTCGCTCGAAAAGTGCTGGTTCATGATATGTCTCCCCAGGGCCATAACCCTAATGACGTTAAAATGATATCGGGGCAGAAGTTTGCATCCCTCTACGATAAAAAAACGCACAGCTATGAACGTTGTCTGGAATGGCATTTTGATAGTGGGCAAAAACTGGACTGGATGATGTGCTCGGACGAACCCGTGGGAGGGAGTTGGAACACTTATCTACCATCACAGCAAACATTGAGCGATTACCGTGAGATGGGATTGCCTGACTATCCCATTGAACAATGTGATGTACGCAAAATTCCCTTGCCACCTCCACCACGCCCTTGCCAGCGGGTGGTGACCGACGGTGAATCTCTGCTCAAGTATTACCAGGACTATGGAAAAAAAATATTGACGGAATCCCGGGCAGTTCCAGGGCGAGTGGTCTCTGCAACTCAGGCCGGTTCTGTCTGGCAAAGTGGCCTTTTCTGGGAAGTTATCGTTCGGGGAGCGGCCGGGCAGGAGACCCAGATCCAGTGTGATTATTTAATGCTGGCGATCGGCAAGAAAAAGCCAAACTTGTTAAATATCCCCGGGGAGCGGGATAATCCCCATGTCTCTCATTGGACCCATGAGGCCTGCCGGGCGATGGATAAATTAGCACCGGGCAGTAAAGTTTTAGTGGTTGGCAACAGTTATTCAGCTAGTGATACGATTTATGAAGCCTGGCAAAAAGGCATGAAAGTTATCCATCTGCTGCCTGCCAAAATTAAAGAAGAAGCCTTAAGTGTGAAAAACCAGCCGGGTAAATGGGGAAGACATCCGTTGATCCAGCATCTGAATTATAAAAGATCAAAGCGCCATTACTCGGTGGCAGAGGCAATGGCATGCCCTGAAAAATATCAAGCTGGTTATGAACAGGGATTGGACTGCAGGCTGGTCGGCATTGAAAAACAACGGTTGTGCCATATTGTTCAGGAATTGGCAGGGACGGAGGAACAGCACTTCCAGTTAGAATTTGATCATATTGCTCTGTTGACCGGGGTAAAAGTGGATTATCCCTTCTTTCCTGATACTTTAAAGTCTACTCTGACTCAAAGTAATGGCTATCTGGATCTTTGTCCTGAGACGATGGAAAGTAATGCCTGTCAGAATTTATTTTGTATTGGCTTCAGCGCCGGTGAGTCATTTTTAAGCCACTCGTTGGGTCATGCCGTGGCGGCCGTTGAAACCATCAGGAAGAGGGAACAGGATAAAAAGACGCAAATGATGAAACGTGATGAGGTGGTTCCCATGGAATGGGAGTAAGGATGATCCGTCAACAGGAAAACGATGGAGACATACGATGTGCATCAACATTTTGGGCAGTCACTGAACAGAGCAACCCCAACCCCAGCGTTGCTGGGATGCATCAGTCAGCAGCTGCTGACAATGGATATTGTCATTTTTTATGGCCAGATGCAGCGGCGTCATCCCATTCTTATCGGTACTGTGGATATCCGCATGGTGAGCGATTAACAGTTGCACCACCTCGAGACGCCCCCAGTCAACCGCCCGGTGCAATGGGGTTTGGCCAGAGATATCTTTGCTTTCCAGATCCGCCCCATGGTCTATCAGGTACAGCATCTTCTCCCTATTTCCCATGACAGAGCTGTAAACGACGGCATGGTGCAGAGGCGTGCACAGGGACTCATTAACGGCATTCACGTTCGCCTGGTGGGTGATCAGCAGTTGCAAGCAGTCTATGCTACCTTCCGAGGGACTCAGGGCAGAGTGGTGCAGAGGCGTCTTGCCCGACTTGTCAGCGGCATTGATGGCCACCCTGTTATCCTGCAGAAGCTGTTGCAGGTTATGGATGTAGCTTTTTTTCGCAGCCAGGTGCAGAGGGGTGAGACCATCATCATCGGCAACCGTCGGGTCTGCGCCGTAATCCAACAATAGTTTCAGAAACTCGCCATTATTATTTTCGATGGCCAGATGCAGGGGGGTAGAGCCGATATTGTCCCTGCAATCAAGTTCCGGCCCATGCTTCAGTAACTCCCTCAGGCACTGGTCATGGCCTCTGGCAGTAGCCAGGTGCAGGGCCGTATTGCCCCGGTGATCGGCGGCATTGATATCGGCAGAATACTTGAGCAGAAGTTGCGTGAGTTCCGCCTGGCCTGCCTTGACAGCAACCTGTAACAGCCGGACACCCTGACCGGTCACGGCTTCACGAAAATCCTGTCGGGCAATGCCGGGTTCCTGCGCCAATAGTGTCTTGAACGTGTCCATATCCCCACGGCAAGCTTGTCGGCAGGCACAAAGTGCCAGAGGTTCGCAATAGGGTGAGGTTTCAATTTTCCGGGCCCCGGCCAGACGCTCCAACGGCACTGCCGGTTTCAAGAAGGGTGGACATTGACAACAGTTTCTTTCTGCAATTTCATGTTCACGGCCCGGCCTGCATTCCAGGATTTCAGCAATGCACCCAAGGTGAACGGTGCGCCCGCAGCAATTAGTCCTGACCAGAGAGCGCCCGTCGAAATCACCGGTTGCTGAAGCATCGATGGCGTCTGCAGGACCGGTTTGCTGTGAGCAGTACATGGAGCATGGGCCGATAGTATTCATAGTGGTGTTTCCTGACTTTTCAGTTACCAGCACACTAAGGCATTAATGTTCAAACTATTCTCAGCCAGCCTATTCTAGGCATAAAACCGTCAACCTGTTCGCAAAAGTAGTAAAGCTCTTTAATAAGACGCTTCTGAATCAGCAATCTGGGTGTCCTTTGATTCCAGAAAGTTATCAAAACCAGAAAAAAGATGAATTTGAGTAATTTTCTATGAGCGACTAGGATAGGCATTTTTAGGGATAAGCTGAAATTATTGATAAAAATACCAGGGTTTGTTGACGTATCGTTGCGGGCCTATCGGGAAGCGCAGTCTGGTTCACATTAAAGTGTCATGTGCGCGAAAGAGATCGTAATAAAACTGCACATAAATCAAACAAAAAACAGTCTTTTTCTGTTAATTGCAGCAATGAGGATGGTTCAATGGCTGGCCAGGCTTTCGATGTGAAAAGCAGGGGTAAAACGCTTTATGACAAGTTGTGGGATGCCCACCTTGTGCTTCAGCGTGACGATGGATCCGCGTTGATTTATATCGACCGGCAGCTGCTCCATGAGGTGACATCACCACAGGCGTTTGAGGGGCTGAAGATGAATGGTCGACAGCCATGGCGGCTGGATGCCAACCTCGCCACACCTGATCATAATGTACCCACTACGTTGAATGAGCGCCAGCACGGTATTGAAGGGATTGCGGATCCGGTGTCAAAAATCCAGGTCAAGACGCTGGATGACAACTGTGATCATTTTGGTATCACCCAGTTTGATATGCAGGATCAGCGCCAGGGCATTGTTCATGTGGTTGGCCCGGAGCAGGGCGCGACTCTGCCGGGCATGACCGTTGTCTGCGGTGACTCGCACACCTCAACCCACGGTGCTTTTGGTGCACTGGCCCACGGTATCGGAACCTCGGAAGTTGAGCATGTACTGGCGACCCAGTGTCTTGTGGCCAAGAAGATGAAGAACATGCTGGTTCGGGTTGATGGTTCCCTGGGCGCCGGAGTCACCCCGAAAGATGTGATCCTCGCCATTATCGGCCGTATCGGTACAGCGGGGGGTACCGGCTTTGCCATCGAGTTTGGGGGCGACGTCATTCGTAATATGACCATGGAAGGGCGAATGACGCTCTGTAATATGGCCATTGAAGCCGGAGCCCGGGCAGGCATGGTGGCGGTTGACCAGACCACCATTGACTATGTGCAGGGCAGGCCGTTTGCTCCGATGGGAGAACAGTGGCAGCAGGCGGTCAAGGTTTGGGAAACCCTTCATTCAGACAGTGATGCAGTGTTTGATCAAATCGTTGTGCTCAATGGTGATGAGATAAAGCCACAGGTCAGCTGGGGAACCTCCCCGGAGATGGTGTTGCCGGTGGATGCCCGGGTGCCTTCCCCGGAGGATGCGCCGGATGAAACCCGTAAAGAGGGCTACGCCCGTGCCCTGGAGTATATGGGGTTAACCGCAGGCCAGAAGATTACCGACATTCCTGTTGATCGGGTGTTTATCGGCTCCTGTACCAATTCGCGCATTGAGGACTTGCGTGAGGCGGCAGCTGTGGTAAAGGGCAAGCAGGTGGCTGACACGGTTAAAGAGGCTCTTGTGGTGCCGGGCTCGGGTCTGGTCAAGGCCCAGGCGGAGGCAGAAGGGCTGGATAAGGTGTTTCTGGCCGCTGGCCTTGAGTGGCGTGAGCCTGGGTGTTCCATGTGTCTGGCCATGAATGCCGACAAGCTCGGGCAGGGCGAGCACTGTGCATCCACCTCTAACCGGAATTTTGAAGGTCGCCAGGGCTTTGGCGGGCGAACCCATCTGGTCAGTCCGGCCATGGCGGCTGCGGCGGCCATTGCGGGCCATTTTGTCGATGTCCGTCATCAGACATCCGTAGTGTAAGGGGAGAATCATGCAGGCTTTTACCGTTCATCAGGGTTTAGTGGCTCCCCTGGATCGTGCCAATGTGGATACGGACATGATCATCCCCAAGCAGTTTCTCAAGTCCATCAAACGCACCGGCTTTGGTGTCAATCTGTTTGATGAGCTTCGCTATCAGGACGAAGGTTATCCGGGGCAGGATTGCACCAAACGTCCACTGAATCCGGAGTTTGTCCTGAATCAGCCCCGTTACCGGGGCGTGTCCATCCTGCTGGCCAGGCAGAATTTTGGCTGTGGTTCCAGCCGGGAACACGCCCCCTGGGCCCTGGATGATTTTGGTTTCCGCTGCGTTATTGCGCCAAGCTTTGCGGATATCTTTTACAACAACTGCTTTAAAAACGGCATTCTCCCCATCACCCTGTCGGACGAGGTGGTAGAGCAGCTGTTCAAGGAAGTGGAAGCGAATGAAGGGTATCAGCTGACGGTGGATCTCCAGCGCGAAGTGGTGGTTAAGCCTGATGGTACAGAGTTGCCATTCAGCATTGATGCATTTCGTCGTCACTGCCTGGTCAATGGTCTGGATGATATTGGCCTGACCTTGCAGGATGCGGATCAGATCCGCCATTTTGAACAGCGTTATAAAGCAGATAACCCCTGGCTGTTCGCCAGTAAAAATAATTAACAGCGGAGCTTTTCATGAGCAAGCAGATGTTATGTCTTCCAGGTGATGGCATCGGCCCTGAGATTATGGCTGAGGCCCTGAAAGTACTGGATGCGGCCAAACTGCGTTTTGGGCTCGATATTGAAGTCAGTCATGGTCTGGTGGGCGGTGCGGCCATTGATCAATATGGTGTTCCGCTGAGTGATGCAACCCTGGCGCTGGCCAGGAACGCTGATGCGATCCTGTTCGGTTCGGTGGGTGGTCCGAAGTGGGATGATCAACCCATGGCGAACCGTCCTGAAAAAGGGCTGTTGCAACTTCGCGCTGAACTGGACCTTTTTGCCAACCTTCGTCCGGCCATACTTTTTCCGCAACTGGCCGAAGCTTCCAGTTTGAAGCCAGAGCTGGTGGCTGGTCTGGATATTCTTATTGTGCGGGAGCTGACCGGTGGCATCTATTTTGGTGAGCCCCGTGGCGTCCGAACCCTGGAAAATGGCGAACGGGAAGGTTATAACACCTATGTCTATCGGGAGTCTGAAATCCGTCGTATCGCCAGGGTGGCTTTTGAGGCAGCCCGAAAGCGGGGTGGACGACTCTGTTCGGTGGACAAGTCCAACGTGCTTGAAGTGACCGGTCTCTGGCGGGAAGTGGTTATTGCCGAGTCTGCCGGTTACAGCGATGTTGAGCTGAGCCATATGTACGTTGATAATGCCGCCATGCAGCTGGTTCGGGCTCCGAAACAGTTTGATGTGATGGTGACCGGTAATATGTTCGGCGACATCCTCAGCGACTGTGCGGCAATGTTGACCGGCTCGATTGGTATGTTGCCATCAGCCTCCCTGAACGAAAAGAACCAGGGAATGTATGAGCCGGTGCATGGTTCGGCACCGGATATCGCCGGGGAGAACAAGGCGAACCCTCTGGCGCAGATTTTGTCCCTGGCGATGTTGCTTCGCTATTCGTTGGCCGAAGCTGTCGCTGCGGATGCCATTGAAAAAGCAGTCAGCGATGTTCTGGATAAAGGCTATCGTACCTGGGATATCGCCTCTGAAGGTTGTCAGTTGGTGGGCACCGCTGCAATGGGTGATGCGGTTGTTGACTGTTTGTTAAATGCATAACAAATATATAATGTTGGCGGCTTCTGTTGTCTGATTTGAGCAGGGGCCGTTTTTTCGGGGGAGCGCATTATGAAAAAAGTAGGTTTTGTTGGCTGGCGAGGCATGGTGGGCTCCGTATTAATGGAGCGTATGCAGGAAGAAAACGACTTTGCCCGTTTACAGGGCAAGGGTGTCGAGCCGGTCTTCTTCACCACCTCGCAACTGGGTCAGCCCGGACCCGATGTTGGTGTGCCTGTGGGCGACCTTCAGAATGCCCATGATATAGACGCTCTCAGAGAAATGGACGTTATTATTTCCTGCCAGGGTGGCGATTATACCGGCAAAGTCTTCCGGCCATTGCGTGACAGTGGCTGGCAGGGATACTGGATTGATGCCGCTTCCTCCCTGCGGATGAACGACGATGCTGTGATTATTCTTGATCCCGTCAACCGTGCTGTGATTGACCGTGCGCTGAATGACGGTGTTAAAAATTTTATCGGTGGTAACTGCACCGTTTCCCTGATGTTGATGGCCATCGGCGGGCTCTTTCAGCACAATGCCGTGGAGTGGGTCAGTGCCATGACCTATCAGGCCGCCAGTGGTGCCGGTGCCAGAAACATGCGTGAGCTGATCAGCCAGATGGGCTCTATCCAGAGCAATGTTGCTGCCGAGCTGTCTGAGCCGGCCAGTGCCATTCTGGATATTGATCGTAAGACTGCTTCCTTATTAAGAAGTACTGATCTTCCGCAGAGTGAGTTTGGTGTGCCTCTGGCAGGCAGCCTGATTCCTTACATTGATAAAGAGCTGGAGAATGGCCAGAGCCGCGAGGAGTGGAAGGCTCAGTCCGAGACCAACAAGATTCTCGGGCACCAGGCTGCACCAATTCCTGTGGATGGTATCTGTGTTCGCATTGGAGCCATGCGCTGTCACAGTCAGGCATTGACCATCAAGCTGCGTAACGATATTCCCATGGCGGATATTGACGCGATGATTGCCGGTGCCAATGACTGGGTATCCGTGGTTCCAAACCACCGGGAAGAGACCATGCATCAGTTGACACCCGCAGCGGTCACCGGCCGTCTGGATATTCCGGTGGGCCGCCTGCGCAAATTGAATATGGGGCCTGACTATCTGACGGCATTTACTGTGGGTGATCAGCTGTTGTGGGGAGCTGCAGAGCCACTGCGTCGTATGTTGACCATATTGCTCTGAGTGTCTGCTCCTGTATTGAAATAGCGTTCTATAGACAACAGAGGTTTCATACTAGTGCATGGTTTCAATGAGTTTGACGTGTTCGATCTCCGTTCACCCTGAGCGGAGTCGAAGGGTGCTTGGCACGATCTATCAGAGTCCGGAGTTTCCGCCTTTAGGCCCTATGGGTCCTTCGACAGGCTCAGGGCGAACTGAGTGCTGAGGCACGACAACCCATCAAACTCATTGAAACCATGTACTAAAAGACATGAAGCATTCCCGTTACTTCGTGTCTTACTGCCTCTGTATAAATAACAAATAATCAGAAAAAATGAATTATGTTAACGGAACAACAGCTGACAGACTTTGCCAGCAACTTTGTCAAAGTTATTCCCCACTGCCTGCATTTGAATATGTCATTGGTCAAAGCGGATCGTAACGGCATTGAACTGGAAATGCCCTACGACAACCGACTGATAGGGAACCCGGAAACCGGCGTTATTCACTCTGGTGCCATTACCACCCTGATGGACTCCTGTTGCGGCATTTCCGTGTACACCCGTATGGAGCAGCTGGAAGCCTGCCCGACACTGGATCTGCGTATTGACCATATGACCACCGCTCAGCCCGGTAAGCCGGTCCGGGCATTTGCCGAGGCTTATCATATAACCTGTTCCATGGTCTTTACCCGCGGTTTTGCCTACCAGGAACACCGTGATCATCCCATTGCCCATGCCGTAGGCACCTTTATGCGAATAGGACAACACTCTATGAAGGCAGTGCAGGAGCATATGCAATGAAGGGCCAGATCGAACAACCGCCCGGGGACATTTCAAACTTTCCAGGGGAACGGCCTGAAACTGCTTGCCTGATATCTACGCCCTGTATAAAGTCGATGGTTTTTTATCATTTATGTGGTGCTGGCTGACACAAGGTCAACGATGCCCATACTTTCTCTGGCTTGCGGGGCCTTTTATCCATGAACCGAACATACAATATTGCTATTTACGCTGCCGACACACTGGCCGGTGAAACTCTGGTTCGGCAACTGGAAGAATCACTGTTTGATGGTAAGCCGCTACCGGTAATGAGCCTTTATCCGCTCGTGGAGTCTGCACAGGCTTCAGGTTCCGTTGAGTTTCATGGCGAAACACTGGAATTTATTCCCGCTGATGAAGCCGACTTTTCCGCCACTGATTTTCTGGTGATGCCCGCCGGGTGTCACCGAAATGCCCAGTTGATGACCCGGGCAGTTGAGAGTGGCTGTGTTATTATTGATGCGGCAAAGGGGGCTGCATCTCAGGGCTATACCGTGCCGGTGATGGTTGACTTGAACAGGCATTTTATCGAAGAGGCGATAGATAACCGTTACTTTGCCGTACCCGGATCTGCTGTTGCCTGCTTACTTCCTCTGCTGCAAAAGCTGCACCAGCGGTTTACTCTCAGCCGTATCAATCTGGTGGTTATGCAGCCGGTGGCGGCCCTTGGTAAAAAGGGTGTCGATGCCCTGCGTAAGCAAACCATTGAGCTGCTGAATGGCAAGCCGACAGAGCATGGTGATTTTTCCGCTCGCCTGGCCTACAACCTGATTCCGGAAGTTGATGCCGAAGAGGGTGAGAAAATCGGCAATGAAGCCAATATGCGCAATGAGCTGCTGGTGGCTTTGGGAGAGGAGTTGGACATCCGTGTGACCTGCATCACAGCCCCGGTATTTTTCGGTGACAGTTATGTTGTTGATCTGGATACTGTCCAACCGGTTGATTTTCAGGAAATACAGTCTTTACTATCAGAACTCCCTGAAATAGTAGCGGCTGATGGCCCTGGTATGCCTACCCTTGAAGACGCTGCGGGAAGCGATCAGCTGCATATTGGCAAACTCCGGCAGCAATCAGATTATGCAACCGACTTGAGTTTCTGGATGGTGGCCGATAGCTTCAAGAGAAGTGCTGTTCATGCTGTTGAATTGATTAGGTTATTGATAAAAGACTTTGCTAAGTGATAACTTAGTTTAACTGCTTGGGGTTCCTCGCTGTATCGAGAAAGGGGGGCTGCTTTCTTTACAGCTGAAGGCAGAAGGGGCTCAAACAGTCTACGCATAAAACAAGGATTCATGATGAAACTGCAAAAACTTGTCGTAGTGATGTCAGCGCTGGCAGGGGGAATCGCTGCAATGAATTCCCATGCGCTGGGTCTGGGGGAGGTTAAGCTGTATTCAGCTTTGAATCAGCCCCTGGTGGCTGAGATAGAGTTAATGCAGGTCAATGATCTCACTCGCAACGAGATCCTCTCTAACCTGGCCAGCAAAACAGACTTTGAGCGGGCCGGTGTTGAACGTCCTTTCATTTTGAATAATCTGCGGTTTACCACCAAAGTTGGCCCTGATGGCAAAGGTTTGATCAAGGTTACCAGTGACAGCCCGGTCCATGAGCCTTATCTAAATTTCCTGGTGGAGGTGCACTGGCCAAGTGGTCGCCTGTTGAAGGAATATACGCTTCTTCTTGATCCTCCGGCCTTCAATGGTCAAACGTCAGCCCCTGTTGTCAAGCCATCCATTCCGCCCCATTATGGGTCTAACCCTGTGTGGGACCAGCCGCTCAGGGCCAATGGTAACCGGATAAACCGCAACTATGCGCCGTCACAGGAAACTGTTGAATATCGTGACTCCATTCAGCGGCAACCGGTCCAGCGGGTCTCTTCCCGTCGCGATGATGTCTCTTCAGATTTGAGCAGCAGCGCACCCGGGACTTACCGGGTGAACAGAAATGACAGCCTCTGGGAAATCGCTGAGAAAGTGCGCCCCGACTCCGAAGTGTCGGTACAGCAAACCATGCTGGCGATTCAGCGTGGCAACCCACAGGCATTTATTGATAACAATATTAATCGCCTCAAGAGCGGGCAGGTCCTGCGGATTCCGGGTCGTAATGAGATGACCAGTCTGACGGTCCGTGAAGCCGTTGCCGATGTATCCAGGCAGAATCGTGAGTGGCGGGGGCGCAGCCAGGTTGCGCAACTGGATGCTACCAGGCGAACGTCATCCGTCGTCTCGGATTCCCGCAAGTCTCTGGATGGTCAGCTGGCCATCGTTTCCGGTGATGCCGCCAGCGGTCGTGGGCAGGATCTCGGTGGCGATGCCGCCGGTGGCAATGCCGTGTTGCAGACCGAGCTGGCCATGACCCGTGAACAGCTTGATAAGCTGAGCCGGGAGAATGCCGAGCTCAAGAGCCGGTTGAAAGATCTGGATGATCAGATTGCTACCCTGAAGCGTCTGGTTGCCTTAAAAGACGATCAGATGGCGGCCTTGCAAAACCAGTCCCGGTCGTTACCCACCCAGCGCCAGGCAGAGACAGCATCCCCGGGCATGATGTCTACGCTCTTTGGCAACCCTCTGATCATGCTCCTGCTGGCTTTGATACCATTGGGAGGCGCTGGCTGGCTCTTTTATCAGCGGCGCAGGAAACAGCAGGAAGCGCTGGACGACGAAGATGTTGACATTCAACCTGTCAATTTGAATAAGGAGGTACCGATTGATGCCTCCCCAAAGCCAACAGCCTCTCCCAGCGCAGAGGATGAGCTTAAGTTTGATGAAGCGCTGGCCATCGATGATTCGATCATTAATGAAGTAGACGCTGATGGGGAAACCGCTGGGCAGACCGAAGACCCGCTCAGTGAAGCCGATATTTATATTGCCTATGGTCGCCTGGATCAGGCTGAGGAACTATTGACTCAGGCAATCTTCAATGAACCGGGAAGATCTGACCTTAAGCTGAAGCTTCTTGAGGTTCATTCAGAAAGTGGCGATCTTGAAAAGTTCAACCAGGCCTTAGCCGATCTGGAGGCAACCGGCGATCCGGCTGCCATGCGTGCAGCGGAGGAGTTCAAGGCCCGATTCCCTGACGCATTTGAAGGTGTTTCAGCACCGGACGAAATCGCCGGGATGCCAGACCTTGATCTGGATGGCCTTGGGCTGGATGGTGATGAGCAGGGATTAGACTCTCTGGATGACCTGGACTTTGACCTGGATGATTTTGATCTGGATGAAGAGCCTGAAGCCGCTGAACAGTTTGAGACCAGTGGGCTTGATGATCTGGATGACCTTGATTTTGGTGTTGAGTCAGACGATGTGCTTGCCCGGGATAGTCAGGCCGCTTTCTCCGATGAAGGTGGTTCCAGCCTTGAAGCTTCTCTGGATGATGACCTGGACTTCCTCTCCGATGGCGATGAGGTTGCCACCAAGCTTGATCTGGCCAGGGCTTATATGGATATGGGAGACAGCGAAGGGGCCTCGGCAATCCTGCAGGAAGTTATGGAGCAGGGCAGTGATGAACAGAAGCAGGAAGCGATCTTACTTATGCAGAATGCCGGAACCCATTGATCGGGTTGATCAACCCTCTACTTCTGAAAGAGCTCTTGTGAGCTCTTTTTTTTGAGACCTTTCCTGAAGGCAGCCTACTGATGAGGGTTCAGGTTGTCCGCTGGACTTGATAAAGACTCATTCACCTGCTGCACCTTGCCCAGGTTATTAAGCAGGGTTGGATCATTAGGGGTGAGGGTCAGTGCCTCCCGATAAAAGCGTTCTGCCCGCTGGTAATCTTTGCTCAGATCAGCAAGAACGCCAAGACCATTGAGTGATCGTATTGGCTGATAGCCAGTCATCGCATTACGTTCAGAATGCTCGCCAATATTTTCAGACTGCTGTCGCCAAAGTGACACCGCCCTGTGGAGCAGTGCTGCTGCCTGCTCATTTTGCCTGCCTTGCAGCCTGATAAGCCCCAGAGCTTCCAATGCCGCAACAGGATAGGGATGATCGTTCACTATCTGTTGGTAAATACGCTCTGCCAGTGCTTGCTGTCCGGTCTGCTGGTAAAGTCCTGCCAGTTTCAGGCAGGCCAGATAACCCTGATCCCTGGCGTTATCTGTCTCTTTTATTTCCGCATTCTCCATTCCGGGGTTGAGTGCATCCTGTAATTCAGCCTTTATTGCATTGTTTGCCAGCTCAATGGTTCTGACATAGTAGGCCGCTGCCCGATCTGTTTCTCCCCCGGACCAGGCAATATCCCCCTTCATTAGAGCCTGCTCCATGGTCAGGCTCTGTTCAATACCCAGCATCTCTGCTGTCAATGTACCCTGATAAAGTTCTGGCGTCTGAGCTGTTGCAGCAACGGAGTCCGTCGATGTCTTTTGCGGCAGTCCCTGACAGCCAGCCAATAACAGAGTAGATATCAGTAATGGGTAACCGTATTTTTCGGTTGGTAAGCAGCGTTGCAGTAAAGCGGGTATGGATAACGGCATGGTAACTTCCCGATGCATATCTTCTATTGGTAGGGTGTCGGTTAAAACTGGCTGAATGATTCGA
This sequence comes from Endozoicomonas sp. ALE010, assembly GCF_049310165.1. Lineage (NCBI taxonomy): Bacteria > Pseudomonadati > Pseudomonadota > Gammaproteobacteria > Oceanospirillales > Endozoicomonadaceae > Endozoicomonas > Endozoicomonas sp. ALE010. The sequence goes on from NZ_JBLYNV010000032.1 coordinate 29,807, forward strand.
TCAGCTGCATGATTGTCGGCCCAACCGCCACCAGGAAAAAGGCGGGCAGCAGAAACAGAATCAGGGGAAAGATCATTTTGGTGCCAATTTTGGCTGCCAGCTCTTCCGCAGACTTAATCCGCCGGTCCCGGAAATCTTCCGAAAATGTTCTGAGAGTATCGGCAATACTGGATCCATAGCGGATACTGTCACTCAGTGTGCTGATCAGGCCATCCACCTCTTTCAACCGGATGCGCATGCCCATATCTTGCAGCGCCTTATCGGACGGAACACCCGCACGCATGGCCGCATTGACCAGTTCCAGCTCATTGGCCAGTTCCGGATGGCTGATGTAGAGATCATCAGACAGACGTTGTATAGCACTGCGCAGACCAAGCCCTGCTTCCAGGGAAACCACCAGTAGTTCCAACGCATCCGGAATGGCCAGGCGTATCCGCTGCTGCCGCCGTTGAATCAAGCCAGTGAGTATCCGGTTGGGTAGCATCATGCCCAGCCAGGCACTGCCCGAAAAGGCAAACAGCCAGAGCTGGAAAGACATTTTCTCTACCACCAGGGCGCACACCGACAATACGACAATGGGCAAACCGGCGGCCAGTATCACTTTTAACCCGTAGAATACCCACAAGGCACTGTCTGCACGCCAGCCAGCCTGAACCAGACGGGCCTGTACCCGACTGCGCTCCCAGTTATCTTTTGGCAGAATGTAGGCCTGTATCGGACGCAGAGCCTGAAACATATCCACCCCGACCGGTGCGGTTCGGCTTTCGATATCGGAGATTTGTTTCAAACGACGGCGAACCGGATCGGTCATACCGGTTGCAAAGGTGTACACGCCCATCAACAGTGTCGCGACGGACAGGGAGATCAGTGTTAAAAGCACCAGTCGGCCTGCCTGCATATCCCCAAGGGCAGTCTGTAATTCGGTTAACAGGTTTTCCATAACCACTCCCACATATTTCGCTACATACGAACTTTCAGTAGCTGTCGAATCCAGAGAACGCCCATAACGATCATGGCCAGAGCAGTCATCAACAGTTGATTACCACTTTCCGTTGCCAGCAGAGGCGTCAGGTAACCGGGATTAATGATATACAGCAAACCAAACATGCCAAATGGCATCAGACTCAGGACCCAGGCACCTATCCGTCCTTCAGCACTGAGGGTTCTGACCCGGCGCTGAAAACGAAAGCGTTCCCGCATCTGCTGATTAATCCTGCCCAGCACCTCAGTTATATTGCCACCGGTATCCCGCTGCACCAGTATTGACACCACCAGCATCATCATGGCCACGGAAGGTACCCGCTGCAACATGGCAAGCAACGCTCGACGCATATCATTGCCGTAGTTGATATCGGCAAAGGTCAGGGCGAACTCGCCTGCCAGTGGGTTGGCCTGTTCTTCCGACACAATACGAACGGTTTCAATAAAGGGGTGTCCGGCCCGCAGGGCATTGACCATGGTTTCTATGGCATCCGGAAGTTGTTCCTCAATACGATCCAGGCGTTTTTTCCGATCCATGATGACCTGGACAAATGGCAATGCAGTGCCCACCACAAAGGCCATCAGAGAGAACGCTGGGGAACCCGTAAAAAACCAGAGACTAAAACCGGCCGTGATCCCCGCCAGCAACCCGGTAGCGACCAGTCTGTGTGCAGCATTTCCCGGCCAGATTGCTCGATATACAGGCTCAGACGCTCCATCAGGGGAAGCTCTTCCAGTCGACGTTCCCAGGGTTGCAGATTTCTGAGGTATTTTCCCGCAGAATACGCTGCAGCGTTGGTGTATGGTCTGCCAGTTCAAGGCGGTGCATCCGGCTCTTTAAACGACGGCGGACTTCACGTTTTTCACCAACCAGGGGAACAGTCAGTGGACTGAGCAAGGCAAACACAGCAATAAATACCAGCAGGGCAAATATCAGTTGTGGATTCATGGAGCAACTCCCAGCTCACCTGATGGGCCATACTGCCATTCGGTATCAAAGACATCCCTGGACAGTTCAATACCGTACAGTGCCAGACGGTGATAGAGTTCAGGCACCAGACCGGTTGCCTTGTAAACACCGGTAACCTGACCGGACTCGTCATGGCCACGGCGCTGGAAGCGGAAAATCTCGGTCATGGTAATGATATCCTGCTCTATTCCGTTCACTTCCTGAATACTCACAATACGACGTTTACCGTCTTCCATGCGTTCCAGCTGCACAACCAGGTCAATGGCAGAAGCGATCTGCTGCCGGAGGGATTGTTGGGAAAATGCCAGGCCAGTCATCTGTACCATATTATCCAGGCGTTGCAGTGCATCCCTGGGCGTATTGGCATGGTCGTTAGGGAGCCATCGTGCCCGGTGTTCATGGCCGTGAGCATATCCAGGGCCTCGGCTCCCCGAACCTCACCGACCACAATACGATCCGGTCGCATCCGCAAACTGTTTTTGACCAGCTCCCGCTGATTAATTTCCCCTTTGCCTTCCAGATTGGCAGGACGGGTTTCCAGGCGGACCACATGGGGTTGCTGCAGTTGCAGTTCGGCAGAGTCTTCTATGGTGATGATGCGGTCATCTTCAGGAATGCAGCCAGAGAGGGCATTAAGCAGTGTGGTTTTCCCGGTGCCGGTGCCACCGGAGACCAGGATATTCAAGCGCATCCTGACCATGGCCTCCAGGGTTCGGGCCATTTGTGGTGCCATGGCACCCAGTTCCGCCAGGTGCAGAAGGCTCATCCGGTCAACGGTGGCACGGCGGATGGAGAGGGACGGGCCATCCAGTGCCAATGGCGGAATAATCGCGTTTACCCTTGAACCATCGGGCAATCGGGCATCCACCTGTTGTCCTGTTTCCTCTATCTGTCGACGGGCCTGGTCATGGGGGAGCTTGCTCAGGCGGGGCAGATCAAGACGTTCCAGTAACTCTTCATGCACCCGTTGTTGCCAGTGATTCTGCAACTCCCTGAGGCGACGGGCCTGAAGACTATCCTCTTCGCTGGTCTCTTTGATCACTGGCGACGATAGTGAATTGATCCCGGGAAAGCCCAAGTTCACTTTCCGACAAGTCCAGCCAGCGCAGGGCATTGCGAAGGGAAAGCATATCCTGCTGAATAACCAGGCAGATATCGTCGGCCTGATCCTGGATAAAGGTACTGATATTGGTGGGAAACATAGGCAGGTCAATCACCACATCGTCCCGTCCCTGTTTCAGCAGTTTCAGCAGCCTGGCCAGCTGGTCGGTATCCGGGTCAGAATACGCCATCAGGTCTGGCTGCTTCATGGCCAGCACCTCAAGCCCACTCTCGTGTCTGGCCAGATAACCGGCCAGCGCCGTTTGATCCAGGGAAGGCAGTTCAGTCAGCACATCTTCAAGGCCATAATCGCTGTACAGATCCATAAACTGCAGCACCGAGCCCATTCTGAAATTGAGGTCCAGCAACAGGTTTTTCTGGTGACTGGTTGCCTTGATATGGGCCAGGTTACAGGCCAGAAAGGTGGCACCGGCACCACCGGAGGCAGAAAGCGCGGCAGTTACCCTTGCATGCCTGATGCTTGAGTTGGCCTGCCGATGTTTAAAAAGGGTTTCCAGAAGAGAAAGCAGTTCCTGGTTGCTGAATGGCTCTGGCAGATAATCACTGGCTCCGGCCCGCATGGCGGCTCTCATCAGCAATGGTTGATCGGCAGGGCCGATAACGATCAGCGTCGTTTTTCCGGCGGTGTTGTTTATTACCGGAAGCAGCGATGACAGGGCATTGAGTTGTTGCTCCGGTTGCTGGCCCAGTCGGTGAATGATCACGTCAACCGGTTGTTGTTGCTGGAGTAGCTGTGTGAATGTGTCTTCACTCTGCAGTAACAGGCGTTGGCTATTAATCTCCACTACTGGTGCCAGAATGGCATTCAACCAATCCAGGGACTGCTCTGAATCACCCGTCAACAGTACTTCCAGTTGTTCCTGCTTTTGTTCAGGATAGAGGGGTTCACGGCTGGCTGGTTTGGTATTTTTCATAGATAAACTCACTGACATCTGCCTTCTGACTTTATTATGGGTATTGTTCTTATCAGCTACTGCACGGCGTACCACTGTTTGTCCAACCCAGGCTCTCCCTGGGCAGAATAACCTGGAAAGGGGGCATGGCCATGGTTTTGGGGAACCCCATCAGATTGACCGGAGTGACAAATTCAAATGAATAGCCGCCACTCCCCTGCGCGAGTTGAGCCCTGACAAAACGGATGGAATCATAGGCAGCACAGTTAGCTGGGGAGGCAATGACGCTGCCATCCACATCCAGATAGGCCAGATCAATATTAAACAGCCCGGATTCTTCATCCACATCATCCAGAAAGACTCTGGCGGGCTCCAACATAAAAAAACAGGCAAACTGCTTTCTGGAAAGGTCATTTACACCGCAGGTTGGAGCAACGGGCATTTTCAAGACACGGCGGTTGGTCTCACATCGGCTGGCACCACAAGAGCCTGTGCCATTGTTCAGGTCATTCAGATAGTCGGAATAAATTTAGGGATAGTTCGAAGCCTGCTCTACTTGAGAGGGCCACCTTCTCCGGAATTCATATACTTGCCCTTCACTGTTTCCTCTGGGTCTGTACCGGGCAGAATAACGATTCAATACTGAGCAGGCCGAGCCAGTACAGGCTTCTTTATTCCTGGTAGCAAATTTTGAGTTGATATCGGCGCTGAACGCATCATTTCCAAAGGTGTTGATGCCCAGCCGGGTATTTAGGAGGGTTCCCGGGCGCAATGTAAAGGAACCATAACCAAACTCATCGACCACACGAGTGGGAGTATCCTCATACATGAGGACATTTTCACCACTGCCAAGCATGACCGACGTAATCTCGTATAGTAGTGGGGTGTTGAGTAATTGTTCATCAAACCCGGTTGTATCAATAAACATCCGGAAACCAATAACATTGTTCAGGTTGGTATCATCCAGGAATGACTCCAGAAAATGGTAAATTTTCGGGTCGTTAGTATCTGCTGGCCCGGGATCACCCAAATTATTGGTACAGGCCATAATTGGCGCAACGCTGTAGGCATGTTCCGGTGCCGGACCGGCGACAGCCGTCGCTGTTAATGTGGTATCTCCAACACCCGCCAGACCCAGCAAAATCGGGGAAACTGTTTCTGAAATACTGACGGCAAAACGCCCGCTCAAATCGGTGCTTACTCCCTCCGGGTCAGAGATATCGATATTCAAAGATTCCGTATTGCCGCCCATTGCCCGAATGGTGGCGAGAGCGTTGGCTTCCGCTGCGTTATAGGTCTCATCGGTAAAGTGATGCCGTTCTTTCATCACGCAACCGGTTAATGCCACTGATACCAGGGTGAGAAGAAGTATGGAACGTTTACTGTGGATCATTAGTAATCACCTCCCAGGTCATGACCGTACTCGCCTTCCGCACCGGCATGGGCTATTCGTTTCTGCGGGTTATCGGTTGCCGACTGAACTTCCAGCATCACCTGGCGGGCACCGCCAATGCTCATCAAACTGATGACACTGGCATCGTCGTCAGTTCCGGCAGCAAAACTCTGAGCCAGACGAATAGCGGAATCCTGAACGATGGCGTCGGATACTTCACCGGAAAGCACAATATCCCGGCCACTGCTGCGCACTTCAATGGTTTCTCCGGGCAGCAGGCGATACAGTTTACGCTTCAGCAGATTCAGGTCGTGGGTCACTTCAATATTGAGATTGGCCAGCAGTTGGTCCTTGTTGTCCCAGGCGTGAATATTGGTTTGTCCCAGGGCTTTGGCAACCACGTATACCTGACCACTGTCCAGTACCAGCAGGTCGGCAATATCGGGATTCCCCACCGAAATCCGGCCCGGCTTGCCCGCAAGATTGATCAGCCGTGACTGATTAATAGCCACCTGATGCTGATGATGACTGCCCCGTGAAATATCAATGGCGCTGGCCGCAAAAGTACGCTCAGGTATCAGTGGGGCTAATAACAGTGTCGAGTAATCTATGATTATCTTGGTTAATCTGCTTTTTTATTGCCTTATTCAACGGTTGCTACTACCTTGTTTCTGCCATCCTCGCTACGGGCGCTATTCTCGGTCAGCCTCCTAGGCGACCTCGTCTAGGTGACCCCGTCGGGACATGTTACAGCCCGACGTTAATCCCTACAGAAGAGCTGCGTAAGACTTACTCCGGTAAGCGGTGGCGTTGACGATGTAGATAAACCCAGATAATCCTGATTATCGTAGGTTTTTAGTAACGGTTGATAACAGACACAGTGAGAGACTGCCGAGAGCGCAGCCTTTGATGCACTTTCTGAAAAACCCTCTGGCCAGCTTCTTGAGAATAATTCGATTCGGTGAACATAACATCGTAAACACTACCCCTGATCAGTTGCTGGAAGCCAGAGAGGCCGGTTGCCCGGAAGCACCCGGGCTGACAGACTGGCCTTTCAGTCGGGTCAGCTCCCGGGAGGTGCCCCGGATAATCTGCAGCCGGTTATCTTCTACCTCCGGATACAAAGATTCTTCCGGATTGCGCAAAGAAAGTTGCAGGCTGCCACGGCTGCTGGCCAGCACCAGGGATTCGCTGTCCCGTGGTGAGACTTCCAGGGTCACCGAGCGCACCACCTGAGGGCGACCACTGTCGTTGATTGCCTGCTGGTCTACTGCCAGCACTACCACATCTGAAAGAAGAATTTCGGAGTTGTCCGTATTATTGGTGCCACCGCTGCGGGCAGTCTGGATAGACAGCACATCCACCCGGTCGCCGGGCAGTACAAAACCGGCAACACCACTGACATCGTTTACCCGAACGCTCACCGCCCGCATGCCCGGCTATACCCGGGTGGCCAGCAAACCACCAGTACCGGCATCGGTTAACCGTGCGGACATAATAATATCCCACGGCAACAGTGCATTCAGGGCCATCTTACCGTTTATTTCTGTAAGCCTGGTCAGGGCACCGTCGGGCAGATGCTCAAGGGCAATATCCATGGTGGAAAATTGCAGAATAACGCCGGTGGCAATGGCCAGGGCATAGGGGAAAATGCTGTGTCAATCTTTCCTTTCAGAGTCTTTCCAATTGCAGCAAAGTCTACTCCTGTAGCGGAGAAAAGTGCTGAAACTCCCGCAATAACTGCCCCAGCCAAAACCGCATACTCAACAGCAGCCAGCCCATCTTCTTCTTTAAGGAAATCGCGAATCAATTGCCTGATCATGTTAATCATCCTTTTACTAACTTTATAAATGTGATCGGTTTGGAAGCGATTGGTACTAATATCCCTGCAATCGCTGGACTTATATTAATCAGCTTGTGTCTATAGTTTGTGTGAATTTGGTCAATATTTTATCTGTATGCCATTTGAACGGATATTTCTTCGGTGAGTTCATACCCTGCGACAAGCCGAATCCTTTTTGATTATTATCTGTTGTCGCCGGTTTTGTCCGTGAGTGATTCCGGATGTTGAACCAGATAGTGCAGCCTTAACAGATGCAACTCATCATAAGAAACCTGTTCCTGCATGGCATCAAACAATGGGCGTAAACGATCAGTACCATGGGTGTTTATGGCTTCCAGAACACGAGCCTGTTGTGCAGGCAATAACCGGGACTGTTGGAGAAAAGCATCCGAAACCGGTAGATGAGCGACTTCCGTCTGGTATTTATAGAGATGGCTGAGCAGGGTAGACAGCTTCAGATTAAACTCCTCCTGAAGACGGTTGAGACAGTTATGCTGGCTGAATGACTCCCCAACCTCAACATGTCGGCCCCGGCTTGTTGTTCGATAACGGGGGCGGCTGTTACTGGCAGAAGGTTGTGCAATCTCTTCTATCTGATGTTTTTCGCAGAATGACAGGATTTCATGGAGAAACGCATCCCCATAGTGATCCAGTTTTACCTGGCCAACACCACTGACCTGTAACAGGCTGTCTCTGGATTGTGGAAATCTGGCCGACATCTCAATCAGGGTTTTGTCGGAAAAAATAATGTAGGGCGGTACGTTCTCCTGATCTGCCAGCACCTTGCGACAGGCCCTGAGAATATCAAACAGCTCGTGGTTATAATCCGGGCTGCCCTGTTTTTCTGTTGCTGCTTTACTGGCGGGTTCTGCTCTTTGGGTGAGCCTGAGCTGGATTTGCTGAGCCCCTTTGAGCACGGCACGGGCATTGTCGGTCAGTTTTAAGCTGCCGTATTCCGCATCCTGAAGTACCAGGTTTTCCTGTATCAATTTACGGGCCAGCTGCTGCCACTGGGGTCTGGTCAATTCAGTACCGATGCCGTAGGTGGGAATCTGGTCATGTTGGCGCTCCCGGATTCTTTTGGATTTTGAACCTCGCAGCACATCAATCACATAGGACACACCAAAGAGCTGGCCTGTGCGATAGATGCAGGAGAGCAGTTTCTGGGCGGGTACGGTCACATCGGTAAAGGGTTGTTTTTCGGATAGGCAGTTGTCGCAGAGCTGACAGTTTTCCTGGCTATAGGCTTCACCAAAATAGTGCAGCAGCGGTGCTCTGCGGCACTCCTCGGATTCGGCATAGCCGATCAGGGCGTTCAGGTGCTGGTTGGCGATGCGCTGTTCCGAATCGGGTTTCTGGTTGATAAAGAACTTGACCTTCTGAATATCGCCATAGCTGAACAGGAAGTGGCAGTTGGCAGGCAGTCCGTCCCGCCCGGCACGACCGATCTGCTGATAGTAGCTTTCAATATTCTGGGGCATATCAAAGTGGAGGACAAAACGAACGTTGGATTTATTGATGCCCATGCCAAACGCCACGGTGGCCACCATGATCTGAATATCATCCCGGATAAAAGCGGACTGGTTGGCTTTGCGTACTTCACTGGCAAGTCCGGCATGATAGGGCGCTACGGAACAACCGTTATCAGCCAGAATCTGCGTCAGTTCATCCACCTGTTTCCTGGAATTGCAGTAGATAATGCCGGACTGGTTCTGGTATTTCTCAATCAGTTTCAGGGTCTGGTCAACAGGCTTCTTTTTCTCAATCACCTCCAGAAACAGGTTGGTCCGGTTAAAGCTGGCGATAAACTCATTGCTATCGGACATCTGCAGGCTGGTTTTTATATCCTGCTGTACCCTTGGTGTGGCGGTGGCTGTCAGTGCTACACAGACGGCATTTGGAAAGTGTCGGCGCACCTCCGCCAGTTGCCGGTATTCCGGGCGGAAATCATGGCCCCATTCGGAGATGCAGTGGGCTTCATCAATGGTTAGGCAGTCGATGTTTAGGGTGCTGAGCAACTGTTGCGTACGTTCCAGCATCAGGGTTTCCGGTGCCATATACAGCAGCTTGATATTGCCATTCTGTACCTGGCCCAGGGTGTTATGATAATCCGCACTGCTCAGGGTGCTGTTTAACAGGGCGGCAGGGATGCCCAGAGACGTCAGTTGATGAACCTGATCTTCCATCAGGGAGATCAGCGGCGAGATCACCAGGGTCAGGCCCGGAAAGATCAGCGCCGGGATCTGGTAACAGATAGACTTTCCACCACCGGTGGGCATGATGGCCAGCGTGTCGTTACGAGCCAGTATGTTGTCAATAATGGCGCTCTGGTGTGAGCGAAATGCATCGTATCCAAAGACGGAATTGAGTATTTCTAGTGCTGGTGCGGACATAGCTATTTGGATTCAGGCTGTTTCAGGATAGAAATTCCAGTGGTTGTCCTTTTTACCGTCTTTATGCTGCCATTTTCAACTTTATTTGCTGGTTCAAAAAGGCTGGCCCGTGGAAATTGTATGGGAATTTGCATTGAAGTTATTTTCACCAGCACAGGAGAACAGGCAATTACCCTTTGCCCTCCGTAGCCTTTTGGTTTTAAGCAAGAATAGCCTTCCCACTGTTTTTTGCTAAGAAAAATACTCAGGGTGTGTCTAGTTCACGGTTTCAATGTATTTGACGGGTTCTCTTTATCAATGAAGCCCAAACTCCGTTCGTCCTGAGCGGAGTCGAAGGGCGCAAACTCCATACCCTGAGGACTGTGCCAATCACCCTTCGACTCCGCTCAGGGTGAACGGAGAATACACCCCAAACTCATTGAAATGGTGGGCCAGGAGCACTTGTCACCTCTAATGGTTTTTTTGAGTCTTAACGGCATACCGCACATTTCCCGACTTTGTTTTTCTTGTTGAGGTTGTCATACTTGACCGCTATTTTTTTCAGGGTTCTGAGGTCGTGTTTCACTACTTTTATTGGGTAGTAAATGCGTAGCAAATACGTAGCAAATGGCAGTCGATTTCGGGGTTTTTCAGATTATGTCAGTGGACCTTAGTGGTTAATGAATCAACCTATAGCTAATAAAGAGACAACGGTGGTTTCACCGGGTCGGCGATTTTCCGTGGCACCAATGATGGACTGGACGGACCGACACTGTCGCTACTTCCACCGCGTCCTGTCTGAGCGGGCACTGCTGTACACCGAGATGGTCACCACCGGTGCCCTGGTGTTCGGCGATAAAGACCGCTTTTTACAGCATGATGCATTTGAATACCCATTGGCCATTCAGCTCGGTGGACACGATGCCAGCGACCTTGCCTTTTGTGCCGGGCTGGCGGAAGAGCGGGGTTATCAGGAAGTGAACCTGAACGTGGGTTGTCCCAGTGACCGGGTGCAAAATGGCCGTATCGGTGCCTGTCTGATGGCAGAGCCGGAAACCGTAGCCAATGCTGTCAGAGCCATGAAAGAGCGTGTATCCATTCCGGTAACGGTAAAGCATCGCATTGGTATTAATGGTCGCGAGTCCTGGGAAGAGTTGCTGGACTTTGTCGGTACCGTAGCACAGGCGGGGTGCGATACCTTTATTGTTCATGCCCGTATTGCCGTTCTGGAAGGGCTTTCTCCGAAGGAGAATCGGGATATTCCGCCGTTAAAGCCAGATTGGGTGTATGCGCTTAAAACTCAGTTTCCCGGGCTGAATATTTCTATCAATGGCGGGATCAAGACCTTTGAGGAGATCGATCATCACCTGCAGTATGTGGATGGAGTGATGCTCGGTCGTGAAGCCTACCAGAATCCGTATCTGCTATCGGAGGTGGATGGTCGGCTCTATGGTTGTCAGCAGCCCGTGAAGAGTCGCGCTGAAGTGATCGAGAAGATGCTGCCCTATATTGAGTCAGAGCTTGCCAGGGGAACATGGCTTAGCCATATTACCCGCCATATGCTGGGGCTTTATCACGGTGTACCCGGCGGCCGTCGTTTTCGCCGGCATATCAGTGAAAATGCCCATAAAGCCGGTGCCGGGATTGAAGTGCTGCTTGATGCTGTCAGGCTTGTGGAAAGCGTGTAATACATGGGAGCCTGTCGGACTTAAGACTGTCCTACTGCGGTTGCGGTAAATTGGTCTAAAAATTCCTGCTTCTTCGTCAAATAGCCCCGCTATTCTCCTCAGAAGCAGAAATTTTTATCCTCAATTTCTCGCTACCCTCGCTACGGACGCTTAAGTCCGACAGGCTCCCGGGAGGCAATGTGCAAACCAACGTCAGGCAGTCACCTCTGGCTGCCTGCAACGCTCCAGTTGTTTAACCAGGTCACTGAAGGCCTTCTGGTTGTTTTCATTCAGGCTCATCAGTGTCCTGTGGGCTTCCAGTACCCGGGCATGAATGGATTCCTCACTGCACTCCTCGCATTCAATGTCCTGGTATTCGCAGGTCTGACCGGCGACATCTTCAACAATGATAAAGATTCGCTCAAAACCCATGCTCATAAGGATTCTGGTGATATCAGGGCGGGGAGATATCAGCACTGGCCGCTGGTCTATCTGCTTTCTGGCCATAATGGATAATTTCGCCAATAGCCCCAGTGACGTGCTATCGATGGTTTCCGCCTCTGAAAGGTCAACAATCACAGAACGAAATCGCGGCTCTTCGAACATGGCCTGAAGCAGATTCTCCAGACTGGAGCAGAGGGTGAGTCGAACTTCTCCGATCAGCTTCAGTACGTAGGTACCTTCGCTTTCGGCAAACTGAATTTTTCCGGGTGTCATAATCAGTATCGAGCCAGTATTAACATTGCAATGTCATCAGGAGCTTCCTGAATATCATTGAGTCCCAGTCTTTCGGTCAATGTTGCTATGGTGTCGGCACCTTCTCCGATAACCGATAATAAATGATCTTCCTTTTCTTTGAGGCTTTTCTGGGGCAAAACCTCAAGAATACCATCTGATAGAATAGTTAAGCTGAATTGCCGGGGCAAGTCTATAATGACATCCTCATAAACAGCATCCTCAAACAATCCTACCGGTAAGCCTTTGCCTTCAAGAAAACGGACCTGTTTGCCTTCTTCAGCGATCACGGGTAATGGAAAATGTCCGCCAAACGAGTAGGTAAGCGTCTGGTCACGGGTATTGACTATGCCACCAAACACCGTGACATGTTTTCCCAGTCCGGTTTTCAGCAGGCTCTGGTTGATGTAGCTCAACACATGTGAAGGTTTGACCCTGATTTTACCGCCGTTGTTGTGATAGTCCTGAAGCAGGCTGATGGACATGTGCTTGAGAAGCACGGTAACAAAAGCAGATGACGCGCCATGCCCGGAGACATCGGCCAGATAGAAGGCAAAACTGTGGTCACTGAGCGTGAAATAGTCGACAAAATCCCCGCTTAAATAGAGGGATGGGATGATGTTGTGGTCAACTTTGAAATTCCTGTATTCCAGCGGGTGTCTGGGCAGCATATTCATCTGCACCTGACGGCCGGCTTTCTGGTCCTCCTGCAGCAGGGTCAGGCTGCTCTTCAAAGAGTTGATGGCTTCTTCGAGGCTGGCCCGGTAGCGCTTGTTTTCCATCAGTAACTGGGCTTTTTCAAGAGCCCGGTGGATGGCGTACTCTAATACCTCAAGATCCACGATCGGCTTCACCAGGAAATCGCTGGCGCCAAGGTGCAGGGCTTCTACCACATCGGTCATAACGCCAGCGCCGGAGACAACAATAAAGGGTATGTCACTGGCTTCACTGCGCACCTGGCTCAGCATGGTGAGTCCATCCATGATCGGCATGCGAAGATCACACAGAATCAGGTCCGGATGGCAGTCACGAAAAATATGCAGGCCCTGTTGTCCATTTCCGGCTTCATGGGTTTTGAAGCCAATGCCTTGCAGGTAGGCGACAATGCTTTCACGTACTATAGTGTCATCATCGATGACCAGAATGGTACTGCCGGTCATGGATACACCCGCAAAGTAAAGTGAAGATAAGGACCCACGTGAACCCGATACATTCGGATAAAAAAACCACATTAAAATGTAAAGTTAAGGGAAAAATACTCCCAAGCTGCCTTGGCTGCAAGCGGGAGTATTGGCAAATTAATGTGTTTGCTTAAAGTCATCTGAGCCAATGACTGATGTGATTGTCATTGACGGTTTATAGTTAGAAGTCATCTTCAGGCAGCTGGCCGGTGATCAAATATTCACGTCTTTGTAAATAAGTGTCCCGGATAAACGTGTAACGGTCTCCAAGAATCAGCTCTTCAGCATCCAGGAATTGAGCGCGACGATTGATAAGGTCAATGCCGTCGAGAATCCAGCGATCCCGCTCAGAGTCATGATAGGCTACCGGATTGGTGAATGCATCAGGAATTCGGCCAACACCGGAACGGAACGTACTCGGGCCAAGTAACGGAAGCACAAGATAAGGTCCGGAAGGCACCCCCCAGTTGGCAAAAGCCAGCCCGAAATCGCTGTAGCGCTTATCAAGCCCCATGGGCGTTGCTACATCAATCAGGCCAAGAATACCCGCCGTTGAATTGATGATGAAGCGGCCCGATGACACCAGTGCATCCTGCCCTTTGAGCTGGATGCCGGCGCTGGCGATATTTCTCAGTTCCCCGAGGTTGCTGAAAAAGTTGCTGACTAAGGTTTGCACCGGCCCGGGGGTGACAAAGTGGTAGGTCTTTGCCACTGGCTTCAAGGCATAGTGATCCAGGGTGTCATTCAGTTTGAACACCCGGCGGTTCCAGCTCTCCAGTGGATCATCGTAAGAGACGGGTTCAGTGCCAAACGTCAAAGCGGGAAAGAGTGTCAGTACCATTACGACAACTGAACGAACAATAAACGCAGGAGAATGATTCACACGTTTGATCCTTGATTCCTTGTTAATTTTCAACCTCTTCAATGACTCTGGCACACCTGTTTTCTGTTGCATGCAATGACGGGATGAGTTTCGCAAAGGGTTTTCCTGGACGGTTAGCTGTCGGGATGAGTTATAAAAAAAACGATTAAGAGGCTATTCTAACTTGATCTCATGTACTATTGCCAACCCATAGTCAGCTTCAGAGGTTGAGAACAATCTCCCTGTCCCATCGCCATTGTCCAAGTGTCCCGGTATCACCCCGCCTGACTGGGTGAATCAGCTGTCGGGTTAAAGCCCGGAGTCTGTTTGGCCCCATCGCCCCATCGACGTAACAAAATCACGGACGGGAACGCAACCGCATACATCGTCAGCGAATACACCGCTGCTGGCAGGGCCAGGTCTGGCAAGCCTGTGCTCACGCCACTGATCAATACCGTCAGGGTCAGAGCCATGGGGGAATTCTGAATGCTGGCTTCAATGGCAAGGGTTTTGGACTCGGTACGGGTGAGACTAGACAATCGTACCAGTATTAAACCAAAACACGTCATCACAATGGGTAAGAAAAGAAGTCCCATAACCACTTGGGAAAAGTTAGTCATAACATTTTCGGCGGCGGACGCCACTGCACCAAGCACGATGATGGTCCACAGTGCGTAAGCCAAACGTTCGAGCCCGGTTTCAATCTTTACTGCAATCGACGTTTTAAAATGGCGGAAGACCACCCCGAGTGATACCGGCGTCGTGGTAATCAAAAAGGTGACCAAGGCAATGTCACTGAAGGAATACTGGTTTAATGCATCGCCCAGGAAATGGGTCAATGACAGTGACACCAGGAAAGGAACAGACACAAAGGCCAGAATACTGGTATTGAATTAACTTTTGTAGAGTGGTCAAAGAGAGGCATAGGAAGTTCTTTTTGCTGCTGAAAACTCAGAAACCATAATCCGCTGCCCTCACTTGTGGGAGCACTGGTTTGGACAATCACATTAATAGTGCATCGGGAATAAATATCTCGTTATTCTTTAATGATATCAAAAATTATTTTTTTATTTATAAAATATTTATTTGGCTGGGAAACTAATTAATAACTTTCCACTCTAAAACAAGAGTTCAAATTAATCGATTTTAAATAAAAACATAGAGAGGGAATGATCATGGGACCTGTAACTGATAATCCGGTGAAAACCCTGGCGGCCAATGCTGGGCCGGATACGGCTTATTCATCCGCCATCAAGGGTGTGAACGATGGAGCCAATGCAATACATCAAACAACCAAAGCTGCGGTTGATGACCTGGGCTTTAACAAGCCCGGTTTGATCAAATGGGGAAAATGGCTTGTTGGCAAGCTTGGCCCGTTTGGATACCTTGCCACTATTGTGCTTAGCCCGATACTTATCCCTGCCTCTCTGGCCTATGATGCAGGCAGAGGCATGAAACTCCTGTTCCGCAAGATTGCCAGGGTTGAAGAGCCGGTGCAAAAGCTCCTGCCAATGGTGGAAAAGCAGGTTCAGGAAGTCGGGAAGCTTAAGCATCACAAACAAGAATCTGATTCCAGACATGCACAGGTTTCTGACCAGCTGGCAGCCTGGAAGACCCACTCTGGTGAGTTAAAGAGCCTGAACGATCAGGTTAATGATCAGGCAAAGCAGTTGGAGCTTAAATTAAAACGGGAGCAGATGAGAAATCATGAGCTCAATCATCTGCTTGAACTTTTAGCCAATCGTGCAGATGGTCTTGAGAGCAATAATGCAGATAACCGTAATCGTTATCAGGATATAAGAGTTGCATTGGAGAAACAACTGGCTGAAAAATCGGTACGCATTGCAGAGCTTTCCAAAGAGCTTGAAGCAGCCCGGCAGCAACATGATCATGATCTGGAAGGTGATATGCGGACCAGACAGGAACAGGCTGATGTAATTCATAATCTTGAGAGCAAATTAGCAGCAGACCAGCAGCGAATGTCTGATTTAGAGGGTCTTTACGAGGCAGAGATATGCAAATTATCAGGTCGGCATCTCTTTGAAACGATGAAGTCAGATAATCAGCATAAGCTTGAATTGAAGGAGCTTTCGGCGACGCATCAATCTGATATGGATAAATTAGCGGGTGGTTATGAAGAAGCTATTAAGGATATCGAGGCTGAAAACGAAGAGCAGGTTCAAAAGCTGAAGGCGGAATGCAGCGAATTGGATCAGATGATGAAAGATCAATGTGCTAATAATGAGAGTCTGCAGTTTGTGGAAACATCGCTTAGAGCCCAGGTATCTCAGCTTGAACAACAATACAGTCAATCTTGTGATCAATTAACGAGTTTGAAGGAGCAATACAGTAATCTGCTTAAAGAAAAAGAAGCGGAAGCAAAGGCCGAAATTCATGCCCGATCACAGCTTGAGAATCATATTAAGCAACTTCAGGCGACACTGGATATTCCAAAGGATTCACCTGGAGTGCAGACATCTGAAGTCACAGTAAGTGAACCCCGAGTGCGGGTCGATATGTCTGCCCAGACAGAGATTGGTTCCTCGGATGCTGATTACCACATGGTTGAAGGTACCCTGGCAGGAGCGGGGTTTGAATTACTGATAAAACAGGCAGTTTCTGAGGACGAAGAGTCGCTGGGTATGCCTGTCCACGGTAACTCGGAGCAGGAAGTGGTAAACGTCAATGTCGGTACTCAATCTGAGCTGGAAAATATAACCGATAAGCTTCATGTTGCAGAAAGCAGTGTTCTGGACCTTTCTAATGAGTTGCGTGACCTCAGGGAAAAACTTAAAAGTAACGAAGGTGATGTAGCTCGTTTGGTGGAAGAAAATAAACAACTGTCAGAAGAAAAAGCAAAGCAAGATGAAGATTTAAATTCTCTGGAAATGTTGATTAGTGGAGAACGTTCGGATAGTGCGGATTTAACAGGTTTAAAAGGAGCATTAAAAGACAGGCTTGAAGCTGACGCTATGACAATCGGGGAGCTGGACGCTAAATTAAAATCTATTGATGAAGCAAAGCTCAAACTGCTGACACAAAATCAGGAATTGCATTACGAGAATGAGCGTTTATTGCAAGCAGTCAATCAATTTGAGGCGCTGCAGGAACAACAGGAAAAATTCATTGAACTTAATAAGGAGCTGCAGCAACAACAAAAGCAAGACGATCAAAGTACCGCTGAATTACCTCGGACTGAAACGCCTGGGTCAGTAGCTGCAAATGAGGTAGTAGAATCCGAAAATGTTGAACAAAAGCCATAACGCCAGTAGCAACCCAAAGGACGGCATTATCGCAAGCAACAGTTCGGCTGGATAGTGTCATGATTGGTTTAGTGAAGTGGCCCTATAGCCAGCTCTACAAATCCTTGTATCTGGCTTTTGATTACGGAGCGAAGCCCATGGCCTCATGGACATGGAAAAAGAGTACGGCTATTGCCGATTCTATACGGCAGAGCACCGGTTGGCTTAGTCGGAAGATATGGGCAAAAACGCCTGATCGGGCCGATTCCTGTGCTAACACGGACAGTCTGCCAGTGTCTTCCAGGCCGGAAGCGGATACTTCAACTTTACCCGATAATCCGGAAGTTTAGTTACGGCTATGCTATCCGGTTTATTCCTTGCATAGTCAGCCTCCGAGAAGCCTGCCTTACTTAATACTGTCCTGCGCGGCAACTGCTCCTGCGTTCCCCTGATACATGGTTTCAATGTCATTGATGGGTTCTCTATCAATGACGCCCAAACTTTGTTCATCCCAAACGGAGTCGAAGGGTGTAAACACCATACCCAAGACTGTGCCAATCACCCTTCGTTCGTGCATCCTGCGCTGAGATTACACCTCAAACTCATTGAAACGGTGTGCCTGCTCCTGCATCCATGCAGTCGTGCGGTTGCGATAAATGGGTCTAAAACCCCGAACAACCCGATTGTCGAGTTTTCTCTCCCTGGTTTTCAGATAAGTAGCTAACCATATGAAATCGAATATTTCTGACTCCTTGTGCCGGCACTCTGCTTCGTTACAACTCCGGTCACATAGCTACGGCTATGCTCCCTCCGTTGTGCCTCGCATAGTACCAGCCCAAGTAGCCAGAAATATTCGATTCCATATGGCCAGCTACTTAATGAGTTATCGGATATTGAAATTAAAACACTGTCTTTTGATTTTAAAAAAAATATGAATTCATGCAACTTTCTCCAGCTTTATCTTCTCCAAGCATTGTTATTTTGGCCCAACAAAAAATGCAAGGTAATAAAATGTCTTATAGCAATATCATGACAACTCCCCCCGCGCCCAGCTTATATACTGGTGTGCCGCCGTCTGCTCCCGAAACGGGGCAGGGGCAGGGGCAGGTTTCCTGGGGGGGGAATAGAGTATCTGATCACAAGGCTGACATGCCTCATTTGTCAGGGCATCAGGAAGGGCGAGCTCCATCATTTGATGGCTCTCCCCCTTTTGATGGTCGTGTTGTTGATCATGTTAACCCTGAGGCTATGTTCAGGTTGAAGGATCACAACAATGAGCTGAGGAAGCAGAAAAATGAACTTCGCATGGCACTTCGTGACACCAGGGAAAAACTAAAAGCCAGTGAACAACGAAGTCATCAACTGGCAAAAAGAGCTGATATTACTCCTGACAGATATACTGAATTATTAGCGACGGAGCGAAGATCCTCAAGATGGGAGAATTCGAGCCAGCGCATGACTGATTGTACGGAGCGACTCCTGGACTCTCACCAAATGGCCGGTCAAACAATCGAGATGCTACTGGCGAAGAATGAATCATTAACTGAGTTACAGGGGCAGATGAGTGACACTCTTAATAGTGTCAACCATGAGCTCAAAGGGGAGAGAGAGCAATCAGAGCAGGCTCAATTGAAATGGAGCGAGGCAGAGCAAGAGGTAGCCCGACTAAACACTGAGTTGCAATCTGCGCATGCGGATAAACAATCTCTGGAAGGTCAGCTCAATCGCGCGTTAGACCATGCAAGCAATGCTGAAGGCAAGATGTATGCAGAGGCTGAGAAGAATCTTCAGCTGAAATCCGCAATGTCAGAGCTGGTGACTGAAAAGTCAGGGCTGTCAGCGACCATTGAGAACATGGATCGTCGCGTGGCTTTTTTGAACAAAGAGATTGAGCGGGATGGGCAGGCGCTGTCTGCAACAAACCTGGAGAAGAACCAGTTAAAAGAAGAGTTGGACTCATATCGGAAAAATGAGACCCGGTTGCAAAATGAACTACATAACACGAAAACCAGTCTGGAGGTTGCCAATGACCAACTGACCCGCTCGGAGAATTTATTAAGTGATACACAAAATGAACTTTCGGAAATAAAGAAAGAGGCACTTTCCCTGGAGCAACAGCTGACCAGGGTTCAGGCGGATAAAAATCACGTATCGGAATGCGCCAGGCAACTGCAGACCACGCTAAAGGAGAAACTGGAGTCAATAGAAAACCTCCAGACTGAACGTGCACGAATGGGAAAAGAAGTTGACTCTTTACGGGAGGAGGTGGGTCAAAGTAAGGGACGGGTCGCTCACCTGGAGCAAGAACTGAAAGCAAGCGAAAGAAATATTAAAGGTTTAGAGCAACGAATCGAACAACAGGTGTCAGAACTTGGCACTATGCATCGCATGGGAACGGAGTTTAATAATACAAAAACCCTTAATACAGAGTTGCAGCAGAAAAATCAGAAACTAACGGGTGAATTGGAAACAGCTCATAAGCAGGCCAGGGATAACCGGGCCCTGTACGATGCAACTTTACTTGAAAAGGGTAAAACGGATCAGGCTCTGATGAAGGAGCAGAAGTCTCATAAAACAGATATTGAAAATTTTCAAAAAACGATCCAGAGTCAACAGGAGTCAATTCAGACTCATTTGTCATCAATTTCGGCGCGTGAGAAAGAAATTCGTGATCTGAACACTCAGGTACGTGGCCTTGGTGCCGAATTGGCTACCGCTAAAGCTGAAGGTAATAAGGAAGAAATTCAAAGACTACGCCACGATGTTGCCGTAAAAGAACAAAAAATTGCGATACTTCAGGAACAGCAAAGGGTATCCCAGACACAGATAGATACGCTGCGTGAACAGATCGATCAGCTGCAGCAAAAACTGGCTGAATCTGAACTGGAGTGTAAGAAGGGGGTGGCAACCATCAATGGTCATATGTCTTTAATGAATAAAGCAGAAGTTGAGATCCGGGAGCTACGAGAACAACTGGAGGGAATCAACAGTATTAAAAAAAGCATTCTTGAACTGAAAGGTGGTGTACAAATGACTGGTAAGCGTATGGATGACTTCAGTGTTCGTTTACAAAATTGTGAGGGAAAAATACAGGAATTTATCAGCAAAATAGAATCAATTATTAATATCCCGAACCTTGGACCAATGGTGAATGATATAAAGAGTGAATTGAAAGGGCTGGGTAAAGAGTTCTCGACGATAAGAACGGAGCAGGGGCAGAACGAAAATAGACTTGCTTCTCTGGAATCAAGAACAGAGCTGCTGGAAAGTACCAGCAAGACAAGTGTCACCATTAAAAGAGAAGAGAGGTCTATTGAGTCAGGCCCTTCTTCATTGGTGATGAGTACGCCTGGCTTTGATGACCTGTCCCAGTATGAGATCCAAAGAGGGCTCGCTGCCGACCTGGGGGTTGAGGGTGCAGCCAGCAGTATCAGCCAGAGTCGCCTGGACCAGACTGGTGTGGATTCAGCGTACACTTCATTGCAATTACAGAGTCAATCAACAGCTGATGGAACAATGGTTCAATCAAGGCCGACCCACCTGCAGGATGGCTCCAGCTTGATAGGCGGCCTGACACCGATTGGGCGTTATGGGGACGGCTTTTCATCCTCGGAGGATAACTACTTGCGTGATCCTTCCCCTGACATTCAGGAACTATTAAATGAGAATTTTGACTCTGAATCTCGTTCGGAAAGTATTGACCATAGTATGAGTAGTTCGAGGGATATGGACACCATGGAGTCGTTAACAATGCCACTCAACGGAGATAGCAGCGACGAAGCGTGACACTAATCATCTGGCTGAGGATACCTCTGAAGCGATTCAGAGGTATTTTTATGTGTATGGAATGAATACCTCTGTGAAAAAATTGTTTCAATCCGGAACGCTGCCGATGGCAGTCCCCATTTTTATTTTGTTGTCTGGCTGGTGGTGTTCAAGCCAGCCCACTTCGGTATTGGCAAAAAGAACGATGACTGTTGATCCCAATTTGAATCGCCCCATTTCATCACCACGCTCCAGATGGACAGGCCTGTTTATATAGTTCTGCCATGTAATCTGCCGTGATGCGGGTTTCACCGACCCAGCCCAGACGGTTTCCATGCTGCCGACAACCATGGCTCCCACCATGATGACCGCCATCTCGCCATAGTCGGTTGCAAAAATATTGATTACCCGCTCGTTGCGGGCGTATAACCCTTGAATATCCTGTGCCGTTGCAGCATTCACGGAATAAAGTGAGCCCGGGACGTAAATCATTTGTCTCAGGGTTCCGCTGGTGGGCATGTGAACACGATGATAGTCCCCCGGGGAGAGGTAGATAGTCATAAACAGGCCATGCTTGAATCGGCTGGCCAGCTGATTGTCTCCGGCAAATAACGCTGAAAGGCTGTAATCATGTTGCTTTGCCTGAAAAATCCGGCCGTTGTCAACAGCTCCCATCTGGCTGATAGTGCCATCTACCGGGCTGATGATCAGATCCGGGTCGTCCGGGAGCGGGCGTGCCCCTTTTTTCAGGGCGCGTGTGAAAAAGTCGTTAAAGTTCCGATAGTTATCAGGATGCTCATGGAGCGCTTCACTCAAATCGATGTTATTTCTGGCGGTGAATTCGCTGATTAACTGATTTTTAAGCCATGGCCATTTTTTTTCAGCGAGGGAGTGAGCCAGATAGTTGATCAATTGGTGAGGCAGCAGCCTTTGCAGGTAAGGGGGGACGCTGTAAGCAGTTTCTGACTGGGCAGGGGGCTGCTCAGCTATAGAACATTCAGAAAAGCTGATAATTGCTGTCAGAATAATGCAGCCGGTCAGTAGTATTCGCTGTAAACAGAGCATGCAGGGTATCGCGGTCAGTGCCTTCCAGGTAGTTGGTTAAAAGATTAGACCGCGAAAAGAGAAAAAAGTTACCCGGGAATCGGGTTTCTGAAGTCAATAACTTCAGGACAGGGACCCCTTGAGGGATCCCATTGATTAGCTACTTACGCTTCACCAGCCCCCTGGGAGGCACGGCAAACGTAGATATCAGCCACAAGGCCATTGGAGCAGGTCGGATAGTGTTCAGTAACCGCCTGTGTGACCGCATCCACTTTTTCCGCTGGAATCAGTGCAACGACGCAACCGCCAAAGCCGCCACCGGTCATTCTGACACCGCCTTCACTGCCAATCACCGCTTTGACAATATCAACAATACCGTCGATGGGCGGTACGGTAATCTCAAAGTCGTCCCGCATGGAGAGATGGGATTCAGCCATTAATCTGCCCATGGCTTCCAGGTCACCCCTGCCCAGTGCTTCGGCAGCGGCCAGGGTGCGATCATTTTCAGTCACCACATGGCGGGCCCGCCGGTAGGTCAGTTCATCCAGTTCGCCCTGGCTGGCTTCCAGCTGGTCCAGGGTGATATCCCGCAGGGCTTTGACGCCAAAGTGCTGTGCTGCTGCTTCGCACTGTGCACGACGGGTGTTGTATTCGCTGTCTACCAGGCCACGTTTGACATTGGAGTTGATAATCACCACCGCCGCATTTTCAGGGATGGGCACCAGTCGGGTATCCAGGGATCGACAGTCCAGCAGCATGGCATGGTCTTCCTTGCCGCAGGCGGAAATCATCTGGTCCATAATGCCGCACTTGCAGCCAACAAACTCGTTCTCTGCCTGCTGGCCAATCAATGCCAGCTCTTTCAGGCTGACATCCAGTCCGGCCATTCGGGTCAGGGTCAGTCCGGTAACCACTTCCAGACAAGCGGATGAACTGAGGCCGGCACCCTGGGGAACATTGCCAATAATGGCAATATTGACACCCTTGAGGCTCATTTCCTTTTCCAGCAGTACGGTGGCGACACCACGGACGTAGTTGCTCCAGAAGGCTTCTTCACTGTGCGGAACCGGCAGGGACAGTTCAAACTCGGTTACCTGCCCGTCGTAACTGTGCGCCGTGGCCATGACTTTCTGGTCATCTCTGGGAGAAGCCGCAATCACTGCCTGATAGTCAATGGCACAGGGCAATACGTAACCATCGTTGTAGTCGGTGTGCTCACCAATCAGATTGACCCGGCCAGGTGCCTGGAAATAGTGGGTTGGCTGATGACCGAAGGTTATCTCGAAAAGTTCAGTCAGTGTTTGTTTCTGGTTCATCTTACTTTCCATAACTCGGAGCAATCTTAAAGGCTTTTTGCTGGTTCAGCGCAGTTTTCCAGATAATGCACATCGGACAGTTCGCGCAGACGGGCGGCAGCCTGTTCCGCGGTCAGGTCACGCTGGGTTTCTGCCAGCATTTCAAAACCCACCATAAACTTGCGAACGGTTGCTGATCTCAGCAGTGGTGGATAGAAATGAGCGTGCAGTTGCCAGTGACTATCATCAGTACCTGCCTCACCCGGATGACAGGGCGCACCATGCCAGCCCATAGAGTAGGGGAATGACGTCTGGAACAGATTGTCGTACTTTGTCGTCAGTTTTTTCAGGATGTCGGCCAGGGCATCACGTTCCACTTCGGTCAGATCCGGCATGCGCAGCACCTGTCGCTTGGGCAGCAGGAGCGTTTCAAACGGCCAGGCCGCCCAGTAAGGGACCACGGCAATCCAGTGATCATTTTCAACGACGGTACGTTCACCGGACTCAGATTCCCGCAGGGCGTATTCAACCAGCATATTGGTGCCTTTTTCCTGCAGCCATTGACGTTGGTTGTCGTCTTCTTTGCGCGCTTCGTTGGGCAGAAAGCTGCTGGCCCAGATCTGCCCATGGGGGTGGGGATTGGAACAGCCCATCACGGCCCCTTTATTTTCAAACAGCTGTACCCAGGGGTAACTCTGTCCCAGTTCGATAACCTGTTCTGCCCAGGTATCAACCACCTTGCGGATTTCCTGTTCGGTCAACTGTGGCAGGGTTTTACTGTGATCCGGTGAAAAACAGATCACCCGTGCTTCTCCCCTGGCGGAGCTGCTCTGGAAAAGGTCTGACTCGCTGGTTGCATCCGGGGTATCCGTCAGCAGTGCCGGGAAATCATTGGGGAAAATGTAGGGATCGGTGTAGTCCGGGTTGTGGTCACCGGTAATACGGTCATTTCCCGGGCAGAGAAAGCACTCAGGATCATGCACGGGGCGAAAGTCCGGCGCTGTTTTTTCCACCTGCCCCTGCCATGGGCGTTTGGCACGATGGGGAGATACCAGTACCCAGTCGCCAATCAGCGGGTTGAATCGACGGTGTGGGTGATCAACAGGATTAAATGGTGTCATTGGTTAAATCCGTTCGGGTTTTCTGACTGCCAGCGCCAGGTATCGATGGTCATATCGTCAACGGTGCGGGTGGCTTTCCAGCCCAGCTTTTGTTCTGCATAGGCCGGGTCGGCGTAACACTGGGCGATATCCCCGGGACGGCGTGGCTGGATTTGGTGAGGCAGTTGTTTGCCACAGGCTTTTTCAAAGGCGTGCAGCATATCCAGAACACTGCTGCCTTTGCCGGTACCCAGGTTATAGGTGTGGACACCCTGATCGGTCCAATGGGTACGCAATGCTGCCAGATGGCCAAGGGCCAGATCAACCACATGGATATAGTCACGCACACCGGTACCATCGTGGGTCGCGTAGTCGTTACCAAAGATGTTGAGCTGCTCCAGCTTGCCAACGGCTACCTGGGCAATATACGGCATCAGGTTGTTGGGTATACCACTGGGGTCTTCACCGATAAGACCGGATTCGTGGGCACCCACCGGGTTGAAGTAGCGTAGAATACTGAAATTCCATCGATCATCGGAAGCCGCCGTATCACGGAGGATCTCCTCCACCATGAACTTGCTGCGTCCATAGGGGTTGGTAACCTGGCCAACCGGGAAGTCTTCCCTGATCGGCACTTCATGGGGGTCGCCATACACGGTGGCAGAAGAGCTGAACACCAGGTGTCGTACGTCAAACTCACCCATGACTTCCAGAAGTTTTACCGTTCCGTTGACGTTGTTATCAAAATAAGCCAACGGTATCCGGGTAGACTCACCAACGGCTTTTAACCCGGCAAAATGAATCACCGCTTCAATGGTGTGTCTGGTGAATACGGTGCGCAGGGCCTCTTTATCGCGTATATCCACAGGATAAAAAGCGGGCTGCTTACCCGTCAGGCTTTCCACCCGGTGTAGCGCGGTCTCATGGCTGTTGCACAGGTTATCTACGACGACCACGTCATAACCGGCATTCAGTAATTCCAGACAGGTGTGGCTGCCAATGTAGCCAGCCCCGCCGGTGATCAGGATACTCATTGTCTACCTCGTTCAGGCAGCTTGTCTGCCCGTTAAATAATCGATTGTGGTCATTTTAAGAACAGGCAGCAGGATATTTCTTTTACGGTTTTTTTCTTGTTTTTCCCGAAAACAAAGATTTGTGCCACGGCAATGGGTATCATTGTGGGGCTTTTTGATAAGGGTCAATATTTGTGAGCAGTCAGCAGCTATTGTCGGTCAGGCAATGTCGTGGAACCGGTCGCAGAACCGAAGGTGTGGTCCCCATGCCTGGCTCGATTTCCGATATTCAGGGGGACATCTTTTATATCGAAAACCGGGCCCCTTATATTATGGACAGTGGCCATGTTCATGGCCATGTTGAGCTGAACTATCTGCTGGGTTGCTCGGCCACTTATATTGTCAATGGCAGGGAGCAGCGCATTCCTGAAAACCGGCTGGCCATCTTCTGGGCCAACATGCCCCATCGACTGGTGGGCCTGGTGGAAAAAAATCCGGGGAAAGGCACCCTTTATAATCTCTATATCCCGTTACCGGAATTTCTTCAGTGGCCACTGATGGGACAGCTCCGGCAGGAGGTGATGACCGGCGCTATTGCCCTGGCAAAGCCGGACCATGACTACCTGGTCATGAGATTGAGTCGCTGGCATGAGGATTTTCGCAGCGGTCACCCGGAATTAAAGGAGATTATTCTGGGTGAGCTGTCACTGCTGTTAAAGCGCATCAGTTTTCAGGGGTGGGATCACCCGGAAAGTGTCTCCGAAGACCATCTTGAGCAGGCACCGGCTGCCGGTCATCCGGGCAGTGGTCGTTTGAAAGGTGCACACCATGTTTCTACCATGATTCACTTTATCGGGGAAAACCTGCATCGGCCTATTTCAACCGCCGATGTGGCGGCTCATCTTGGGCTGCACAAGAATTATACGACCAACCTGTTTACCAGTGTGATGGGGGTCTCTATCAAGCAATATCTGCAGTTCCAACGCCTGCAGAAAGCTCAACTGCTGCTGATGGACAGCAAGCGGCCCATTGCCGATATTGGCTATGCCTGTGGTTTCAGTTCTCTCAGCCGCTTTTATGAAGCTTTTCAGCGTTATTTTGGTATGCCGCCAGGGCAATTCAGAAAACAGCTTTTATAACTCAGTGCGTGTTATCAACCACTGACCTCAATACCCGTTTACCTTCAAAGTACACCGTCAATTTTTGGTCTGGATAATACCAGCGGGTGATGGCGGGTTCACCAATGGTTTCTGTCTGGCTGGCGCTGCCCAGCACCTCCCTGACTTCATCCATGGTTTGACCATGTTTCGGTAAAGCCAGAGATTGACGCAACTGCTGAGACTGACTGCCCACGGGAGTCACAGTGATACCTTCGGAGTACGGAGTCTGGTCGGGAGCAAGCTCATTGGCAGTGACCTGGATAATAGACGACGAATAAATAATTGCTATAGTCACGGAAAGAGTACCAACAAGTGTTTTCATAATAATTGCGTCCTGCTTGACTCGAAAAGAAGGCTGAAGCGTTAATCAGGCATCACGCAAAGAGATTACTCCTGCCAGTGGTTCATTGAAAGTGCGTTCTAATTATTTTCTCAGCAACAATAGCTCTGGTTCTTAGGGTAGATTAAGCATCTATCCGCCCTGATACCGTTAATGATAAAACCAGCATAAGCGATAACATACACAACAATACCCATTAACTGAACAACAGAATACGTAATATGGATTTGAGATGGACAGCATCAACTCACTGGCTGAATTGAAAAAAATATTTCAAGATTACCTGTCACACACAGGTCCCGCCATGGATCTCACGCTGTGTGAACTGGGTTTAACCCATGATAACAAAGTGGTTCAGCTGCCAGATTATCCGGGTCAGCAAGAAATACTTAAGGGCAATCTCGATAATGTATTAGACGAAATGGCACCGGTATTACTCAGTGATCGAAAAATTACTCTGCAAACAGCCTGTCAGAAGTTAGAACTACAAGATATAGTCGAAGCAAAAGAACCGAAACCAGACCCACAATCCGTAGCAAACCGTGAACATGCAAGAATTCAGCAGCTCCTGAATGAGCTGAAAATCACTTACAAAAAAGAAAATGAACATTTAGCTGAAATGACAGAGACCTT
This sequence comes from Endozoicomonas sp. ALE010, assembly GCF_049310165.1. Classification (NCBI taxonomy): domain Bacteria; kingdom Pseudomonadati; phylum Pseudomonadota; class Gammaproteobacteria; order Oceanospirillales; family Endozoicomonadaceae; genus Endozoicomonas; species Endozoicomonas sp. ALE010. Next base: position 57,418 of record NZ_JBLYNV010000032.1, read on the forward strand.
TCCAAGCAAATATTCAGATGGACAGGAATGTTATTATACATTTACATCCAAAGATAAATTGGATAAATACGGCCCGTGCAGATTTATCAATACCTTTACGCCAGAAGCCTGGTTTTTTAAACTCAATTTCAAGTCGGATATAGTGCCCGGGCATTTTTTTTTCATGTCCAATGTCGTTGCCTTGCAGTATGAGAACTGTTTCAGAGACAATGGATGGCCACTTCAACTGCCGGAAACCATTCATCGATGTGATATAAACAACAAGCAATCTGATACCTTGATCCTGAAATACACGGGCCAACATGACTCATCAGCATTTATGGACGATTTTCTTCATAACACGGTAAACGGCAAGAGTACCCGGAGAATTGCTGACGCTTTTGGGCTGGAAATTTATCAGCTGGCCGTGCGTGAAGGTCACATAGATCGTATAGAATCTGCACGGCGGGCCAATCCGCATCTGCCCAGGAAGCTATTTACCGTCGTTGCTCATGTAAGACCGAAAAGCTAATATTTCTTGTCGAACAGGGGTGGAGGAAACAGTCGCAAAGCGCAGGAAAATTCGACGGGAATTATACCGCTTTATGGCATAATGCCAGCTTACTGGCTTTTGAAACAAGTGGCCAATCCGCCCCTGACACGCCGATGGCGCAAGGAATACTGGCAGAATAAATGTTTAGACCATTACCTTTTTTTATCGGTTTGCGCTACACCCGCGCAAAGCGACGGAATCATTTTATCTCCTTCATCTCCGGAACATCCATGGTGGGGCTGACGCTGGGTGTTTCGGTACTGATTATTGTGCTGTCAGTGATGAATGGCTTTGATCGGGAGCTAAAGCAGCGAGTGCTGGGTATGGTTCCCCATGCCACCATCACGGCAGCCGGTGGTGGTATTGAAGACTGGCAGGCGCTGGTCAATACCATTCCGGACAAAGAAGGCATCGAAGCGGCTGCGCCGTTTGTCGATGCCCAGGGTATGTTGGCCAATGGTGATCTGGTGCGGGGAACGCTGGTTTACGGTATTGATCCCGGCTACGAAAGAAGGGTCTCTATTATTGCCGATCACATGAAGCAGGGCGCATTGGAAGACCTGCAGCCCGGAGAGTTTGGTATTCTGCTGGGTGATATTCTGGCCAATTATCTGGGGTTGTCCGTTGGCGACAAAGTGACCATGGTTCTGCCTGAAGCCAGTGTCAACCTGGCGGGTGTTTTGCCTCGCCTGAAACGATTCACTGTCGTTGGTACTTTCTCGGTAGGTGCCGATGTGGATGGCAACCTGGCCTACGCCCATCGTGAAGATCTGGCCCGTTTTCTGCGGGTGCCTGAAGGGGTAACAGGTATACGACTGAAAATGGATGATCTGTTTGCCGCACCGAAACTGGCCTGGGATGTAGCGATTACCTTACCCGGTCGCTACTACGTTCAGGACTGGACCCGTAGCCATGGCCGTCTGTTTCAGGCGATTCAGATGGAAAAGACCATGGTCGGCCTGCTTCTCACCCTGATTGTTGCCGTTGCCGCCTTTAATATTGTCTCCACGCTGGTCATGGTGGTGACCGATAAGCAGGGGGATATCGCCATCCTCCGCACATTTGGTGCGACCCCGAAAATGATTATGGGGATTTTTATGGTTCAGGGATCCCTGATTGGTGTTATCGGAACGCTGCTGGGGGTTGCCCTGGGCATTGCCGGTGCGCTGAATGTTTCCGAAATTGTGGGTGCCCTGGAAAAATTATTGGGCATTCACTTTCTGAGCCCTGACGTTTACTTTATCAGCTACCTGCCATCGGAGTTAATGTGGCAGGATGTTGCGGTGATCAGTGTCTCTGGTTTGTTGATGAGTTTCCTGGCAACCCTGTATCCGGCATGGCGAGCCTCCAGAACCCAGCCTGCGGAGGCGCTTCGCTATGAATAATTCCGAAAACCGTGCAGTTCTGGAGTGCCGCAGGCTAACCAAAGTATTTGCTGAAGGGCCTGAAAAACTCGAGGTGCTCAGAGGCATAGACCTGTTGGTATCACCCGCTGAACGAGTAGCGATTGTCGGTACTTCCGGTTCAGGAAAAACAACGCTGCTTCAGCTGTTGGCCGGGTTGGATCACCCTTCCAGCGGTGAGGTAATACTCTGTGGCCATCAGCTGATGAAGGTGTCTGAACAAAAACAGGGTGAATTGCGGAACCGTCACCTGGGGTTTGTTTACCAGTTCCATCATTTGCTGCCAGAATTTACTGCCCTGGAAAATGTCGCCATGCCCTTACTGCTGCGAAAAGAGGTATCCGTGGGGCAGGCAACCATGAGAGCTGAAGAAATGCTGGGCATGGTGGGGCTGTCGAAACGGGCCAGCCATAAGCCGGCGGAACTTTCCGGTGGTGAACGGCAGAGGGTGGCTATTGCCCGCGCACTGGTCGGTAGTCCGGACCTGGTTCTGATGGATGAGCCAACGGGCAACCTGGATCCCAACACCGCCAGCAAGATTCATGAGCTGATGAAATCCCTCAGTGAACAGTTGACCACCAGTTTTATTGTTGTGACTCATGATATGGCTTTTGCCCGACAGATGGACCGGGCATTGCGCCTGGAAGATGGGCATCTTGTCCCTGTAGTATAAAAAAAGCCCTCTTCTGAGGGCTTTTTTGGATCAACTATTGATTATCACCGCCTTTCTTCTCTTCATGGATTACATAAACTTCAAAGGCGCTGCTGTTATCTTCGGGTCCGTCATAACCGTCACCTCCTTTGAACTTGCTTTCAGGCCAGACAAAGTCGGTGGAACTGAAGGTCGGGCCTGAATGGTCAGCAATGTAGTAGGCATTATCACCTCCAGTGACTCTGCGCTCGTTGGCGATGGCTGATGCGGCACTGATGGCTAATCCGGCAATAAGAGTTATGGTGGTAGCAGTTCTGATGATCATGGTTCGTCCCTGTGATGTTGTTTACGGCTTTACTTTTATCGTCCATGGCCTGCTATGAATTAGTCCGAATCTTTCCTCCGTTGTCGCAAAACTCGTAAAAGGCACTTTCTGTCTACAATCGACAAGGTGAATACTGAGTCTTTATGTCTGGCACGGGAATTTTTCGGGCAAGAATATGTCAAAGGGATTCTTGGGGGAGATATAAGCAAGAGGAGACAGTAGCATGCTGACTGCACCCACTACCAGTTATCACGAAGCCATGAATAATGAATATACCCTCTAACGCAACCACGGAGCTTCACCCCAGACAAACAGCGAACAGTCGTCAGAAGGACAGCAGTAACACCTTATTTGCCAGTAAGAAAACAGGCCATGCAAAGACTGTAAAGATTTATATAAAGGAATCGTTTACACAGAGAGATCAGTCATTAGTTAATCCCGCTATTACCAATAAAACAATCATTCACAGCTTTGAAATCGAAGGAAGGGCTTATAAAGCAATTTGTGGTGAGGGCGCTGATGAATACATAAGGTCGCTTTTTCAAGACCAGGATGATGACATTTCTTTTGTTGCCAAAGACCAGAATGACAGGGAGTATGAATATCACCCTCCAGTCGCCTGGGGGAAACGATTTATCAAGTGGATTTCACAAGGGGAGAGCTACTGTACGACTTCCGAAGACAGTAAGGATCAGCGATCATCCTGTCATCAGTTTGAACATTTTTTACACTGCGGAGTCAACAGGTTCTCTATTAAAAAAGTGATGACCTGTTATAACGAAACTGTCGTCAATGATATAAAAACAGTTAAGCCATTTAGCTATCTGAATCTGTCAGATACCTATATGCAAGAGTGGATTCATTCCATGACCTACATAGGTTCCGGTTTCTGCATCGGAAAATTTGGCGAAGGGGGCTCCATTGCAGGGTGGTCGCATCAGATGCACCATAGTTCATATTTTTGCTCTGCTCATGACTGCCAACATTGCAGATCGAATATTCTCAGACAATCCAG
>NZ_JBLYNV010000033.1:0-60298 GCF_049310165.1 Endozoicomonas sp. ALE010
CAGGAGATAGAGCAACGCAGGAGCAGTTGCCGGGAGTGACTGACAACTTAGTCAGAAATATATGATTTCATTTGGTTAACTACTTATACCCACCCAACATACACCACCTCCGCTGGAATTCCGTTTTCCTGAAAAAAGGCTAACCACAATTTCTGATTTTCCTGCAGCCTGTCTCCCGGCCCCTTAACCTCCAGCCACTGATACCGGTTATTTTCCGGATCAAACAGGATCAGGTCCGGAAACCCGGTTCGGTTGTGGGCAATATCAAACATCAGTCGTTGAAACATGGCACGCAGTTGTGCCATCGGTATCAACGATACGGCCAGGGTAATCAGCTCCGGACTGAGTGCAGGCCAGATAACCAGACGATTGCTGATGCCCTGCTTCGCGCTATAGGTTGCCAGCAGAGTATCCAGAAGATGGCTTTCAGACATTTCTGCCAGCCTTTGATGAATCGAATCCTTACAGCTTTGATAAAAATCCGGAGTCATCAGGTCTGCTGGTCCACTCTGAAACGGGTGGAAAAACACCCCCTCCCGGTCGGCAAAGATAATATCCCAGAACCACAGGCCAGCAAGCCCATTGATCAGGGCATTTTCCACATAAAACACCTGCCAACCCTGATCTTTGAAATGCGCCTGCACCTGAAATTCAACCCGCTGACCATTGTCATTCAGCTCAAGAGTCCGTTCGTTAAACGGTGCGGTTTGCCGCCTGCGCTTCTCGCCCTTCAGGGTTTTGGCAAACCGATGGGCAAAAGCCAGCTCCAGGCTGCTGGCTGGTGAAGCCTGTATCTCTTCACACAGTGCCAAAGCGCCCGCAGTGTCATTCAGCCTGGCCAAAATGCGAGTCCGCCGTTCCCGGGACGGAGGCAAATACGACTGCTGAAAACTGGCGACTGCCGCCCGCAAAGCACCTTGCCTTTCCAGATCACGGGCAATGGCATTCACCAGCCGGGCATACCGCCGCTTAAGGGTCGGATGGCTGAAATCAGACGACGGTGGTAATTTAGCGACCAGGGCCTGCAACTCTTCAAGGTCAAGTTTCTTGTTGTCCCGGGCAACTGCCTGCCAGAGCAGTGACAGACTCAACCCCTGCTCCAGCTCCTCCCGGCGGTCAAATAACCGCGAGTTTAGCGGATAGCTTTCAAAGCGATTCAAACCCAGGTCCTGAAGTACAAACTCCGTCAAATCCTGACTGAGGTTACCAAAGAACAGGAACAATAAGGTTCTCAGCTCTTCCCGGTACAGCGGTTGAAGAATGGTAAATGGCAGATCAGGGCATGGGTTACCGCTATCCACCAACCGGTTTACCAAAGATTGCTTACGTTCGCTTCGGTAAGGGCCAAGCTGGTCAGGAAAACAGCACAGTAACTCACTTTTGGTCATAAGCTCGCACACCGCAACCAGATCCAGCGGCGGGTTAACCTGCATAAGACCCGCACCGACCAATTCATTAACCGCCAATTCAATGGCGGCAATTTCCGGATAGCTGAGTTTATCCCGCCGAAACATCGGGCCTTTGCGCCCCACCAGCCGCACATAGAGTTTCTGTGCATCCTCCTCCAGCCGTCGGAAGGTGTTGAGAAAAGCGGTTTCGCGGCAACTCAATAAATCAGCATACAGCTGCTCAACAAAACCAAGCAGCCGCTGAAAATTGGTCAGGTAATAGTCTTCAGGTAATACCACCGGTGTGTGCAATGCAGCCTCGCTATTAAGTAGTTGGCCAAATGGAATCGTATATTTCTGGCTAAGTGGGCAGTTACTATGTAATACCAATTCCACCTTCTAAATATGAACTGCGCAGCCATTTTGAACAGCTGGATCTTCGTTGGAATTCCTCGCAATAGCCCTGCTATTACTCGTCATTCCGCCTTGCCCAGCTGTCCAAAATGACTTGCTCGATCTCATATTTAGAAGGCGGAATTGGTATAAGGCGCAACGTAGGGAGCATAGCAGTAGCTATGTGACCGGAGTTGCAACGCCGCAGAGTGATTGACAACTTAGTCAGAAATATATGATTTCATTTGGTTAACTACTTATTCACAGACAGCAATATCGGAAGGGCGGAACACCTGCAAACCGGACACATCCAGTAATGACTGCTGGTACATCAAGGTTGCCAGTGCTGTAATCCGGGTGGGACGAAGTGCTTTCAAACCGGAAACCGGCAGGCTGCCTAACAGCGACAGCAGATAAAATCCAACAGACTCCATCAGCCGAAACTCATCACGATTGCCATGCAGCAATGACGGCTGGTAAATAGCCAGAGAGCGAAGCCCCAGTGCTTTCAGCCCACTCTCCGCCTCACCTTTCACCTTCATATAAAAGGCCTGCGACCCCTTATCTGCCCCATAAGCACTGATCAGATGAAACGACGGCTGTCCATGGTCCACTGCCCACTGACCAAGTGCCAGAACATAGTCACGATCAACTTTGGCAAAGGCTGACCTTGAGCCAGCTTTCTTTATGGTGGTACCAAGACAACAGAACAAGACGTCAACGGTTAAATCCAGATCCTGTAACTGATCCAGGCTCAGCACCACCTCCCTGACTTTGGCGTGACCCGCCCATTGTGTCGTTCGGTAGTGCAGAACAACGACCTCGGAGTAGTGGCTTCGCTCCAGCAGGTATTGCATCAACACCTGCCCGGTGGCACCGGTCGCACCAACCACCATGGCAACCCTTGGGGGCTTTTCTTTACTCATCCTTTTTAACCCGACTATCCAGTTGAGTAGAATCACAAATACCAGTCGAAATCCACTGGCAAATCAAGTAAAAAGTGCGGCATAACTATTTTAAAATGAGATCGCAGTTTATGACCAGGCTTGCAGAAACATTGGCCGCCATTGACCAGCTTCACCAGATGGACCCAAGCGTCATTGATGATACCCCGGCAGAATTAAACTACGCCCGGCAAATGACCCACTGGTTGCAACAACTGGCTCCGGATGCTTCTGAGGAGTTACAGATCGCCGTTCGCAGTCAGCACCTCTGCCGCTGGGAAATCCCCCGGTCAGAATACCCTGAAGGACGCACCGGCTACCTGAAGTGGCGCACCGAACTGGGCAAGCTGCATGCCCGAAAAGCCGGTAAAATCATGGCCAGAAACGGTTATTCAGAAGCAAGCTGTGCACAAGCGTCCGCGATTATCCGCAAGCAGGGCATCAAGCGAAATGCCGACACCCAGACGCTGGAAGACTGTGCCTGCCTGGTCTTTTTAACCCGCGACTTTTCGGCCTTTGCCGCCAAACACCCCAGGGACAAGGTGATCGCCATTGTGCAGAAAACCTGGAAAAAAATGTCTGAGCAGGCCCAGCAGAAAGCGTTGGCGTTGCCATTTGCAGAGCCTGACCTGAGGGTTCTTCAGGAGGCGTTGGCGTAGGAACAGTCATACTTAAATAAGCGCTGCCCGAAAAAGACAGACCGCATGTGCTTGTGCTTTTGTGGGCAGCGGGAAGCGGTCTCAGACAACAACTTACCAGAGCAACCCCCAAACCCACCACCTTTTGTTCCCTACTTTCCCTGCTTTACGTACAATACCCCACGGGATTGATGGGGAGTAAAGCTGTGATCAGTAGGCTGGATCAGAAAACAACAAACACCTTATATAGCCACTTTGCCCGTGAGCTGGCCTCTGCTGGCTTCAGCGGAGATATTGAGCTGGGCTATGCCGACCGGACCGTTCTGGCAACAGACAATTCAATCTACCAGGTACTGCCAGAGGGAGTGCTCTACCCTCGCTCAACGGCAGACATCAGCAAGATTCTGACCCTGGCCAATAAGCCATCGTTCCATCAGATCGTCGTGTCTCCCCGTGGTGGTGGTACCGGCACTAATGGTCAGTCGCTGACGTCTGGTTTTATGGTGGACACCAGTCGTTATATGCACCGAGTGCTGGAGATCAACACCGAAGAGCGCTGGGCCAGGGTTCAATCCGGCGTGGTCAAGGACTACCTGAACGAGCTGGCGGCGAAAGAAGGCCTGTTCTTTGCCCCGGAACTCTCCACCAGCAACCGGGCAACTGTGGGCGGCATGGTGAATACCGATGCCAGCGGTCAGGGTTCCGTAGTGTATGGCAAAACCCGACACCATGTACTTGAACTGACCTCAGTGCTTGCCGATGGCACGGTATGGAACTCCTCACCAGTCGATAACGATCAACTTGAGCAACTGTGTCAACGAGAGGATCGCATTGGCGAGATTTATAACACCCTGAAAAAGACCCACCGAGAACATCAACAACAGGTGTCTGACGTATTCCCGCACCTGAATCGAAACCTGACCGGCTATGATCTGGCCAATATTGTCAATAAAGATAACCAGCATGATCTGAATGCCATTCTCTGCGGTTCCGAGGGAACCCTGGCCATCATCAGTGAAATCAAAGTTAACCTGCTGCCTATTCCCAAACACTCTGCCCTGGTGCTGGTTTTCTACAAAAGTTTCCAGGACTCGCTGCAGGATGCCCAGACACTGATGTCCGCCGTGCCAGATTCCATTGAAACCATCGACTCCCGTGTGCTTGGGCTGGCAAAGGCTGACAGTGTCTGGGAAAGCGTCAAAGACTTCTTTCCCAGGCAGAGTGATGATATTGACGGCATCAACTTTGTCGAGTTTACCGGCGACGATGAAGCGGAGATTCAGCAGGGTATCGATCGTCTGAAAGCCGTACTGGAACAACCGGTCAGTATCTGGCGAGCCGGTCACAGCGTAGTGAACGGCACCGGCAATGTTAAAAAAATCTGGCACATGCGCAAGCAGGCTGTCGGGCTGCTGGGCAATATGAAAGGCGACGCACGACCTATACCCTTTGTGGAAGATGTGGCGGTTCCTCCGGAAAATCTCGCTGACTTTATTCAGGCATTTCGGGCACTACTGGACAGTCACCACCTTTCCTATGGCATGTTCGGGCATGTGGATGCCGGTGTTCTCCATGTCCGTCCGGCCATCGATATGAAAGACCCGGAACAGGAGAAACTGGTCCGGTTAATCAGTGATGACGTGGCCGCCCTGGCCAAAAGTTATGGTGGTGTGCTCTGGGGTGAGCACGGTAAAGGGATCCGTTCGGAATACGCACCGGACTTCTTTGCCGAGCTCTACCCGGTGCTGCAGGAAATTAAAGGCGTATTTGATCCCTACAACCAGTTAAACCCCGGCAAGATTGCCACCCCCGCCACCGAACCGGTTCAGCTGCTGAAGATTGATGAAGTGCCCACCCGTGGCCAGCAGGACCGGGAAATTGAGCGCAATGCCTTTGCCGCGTTTACCAGCAGTCTTTACTGCAACGGCAACGGTGCCTGCTTTAATTACAACCCCAACAGCGCCATGTGCCCCACCTGGAAAGCCACCTATGACCGGACGCAATCCCCAAAAGGCCGCTCGGGCCTGGTGCGGGAGTGGCTGCGGTTACAAACCGCCGCTGGTGCCGACATAGCTGGCGAAAGCCATAAGATCCGTCAGGCGGGCCCACTCTACAACGGTGGTCAGAAACTGATAAACCTGGTGAACAAATGGCGGGGTGAAGAGGACTTCAGTCATCAGGTGTATGGCGCTCTGGATAACTGCATGAGCTGTAAATCCTGTGCCGGACAGTGCCCGATTCAGGTCAATGTTCCCGATCTGCGTTCCCGTTACTTCGAACTTTACCACGGCCGCTACCCGAGACCGGTCAAACACCATGTGGCCGGTTTACTGGAGCCAATGCTGCCGGTACTCGCCAGGATCAAACCGGCTTACAATCTGGTTATGGGCTGGTCAGTGGCCAATACCCTTGCCAGCAAAACCATTAGTCTGCAGGATATTCCGGCGATTACCAGTTCATCGCCGGTTAACGACTGCTGTCGTGCTGGTGCGGCCATTGCCAACCGCACGTTACTGGATGCCATCCCCGATAGTGAACGGGATAAAACCGTCATTATTATTCAGGATGCCTTTACCAGCTTCTTTGAAACACCGCTGCTGACCGACCTGGTTGAGCTGCTGATTCGTCTTGGCTACCGCCCATTGATTGCCCCCTACCGCCCCAATGGAAAAGTGCTCCATGTCTATGGCTTCCTGGGTCGGTTTGAAAAAATCGCCAGAACCAATGGTGAGGAGCTGAAAGCACTGGCCGACAGTGGCATCAGCCTGGTGGGCATTGATGCGGCGGTTACCCTGACCTATCGGGATGAGTACCGGGAAGTGATGGGCGACAGGTCCCCGGAAGTACTGCTCCTGTCCGAATGGTTCGCCAAACAGTCAGAAACAATACGTCAGTTGCAATTAAGCCTTGCCTCCGCTGAGGCAGAAGACTTTGTGCTACTGGGCCACTGCACAGAAATCTCCAATGTCCCCGCAGCTCCTGCTCAATGGCAACAGTTATTCAGTGACCTGGGCCTGAAACTCACCTATAAAGCCACCGGCTGTTGTGGGATGGCGGGCATCTACGGCCATGAGACCCGTAATCAGGATACCTCAAGAAAGCTCTACGATATGAGCTGGAAGGAGGTTGTGCAGAACCCTGAACACAGTGGCAGGCTGGTAGCTACCGGTTATTCCTGTCGCAGCCAGGTGAAACGTTATGGTGATGGCAAGATTCCACACCCGGTTCAGGCACTGCTGCAGGTGATGAAACAACAGGCTTTGAATTAGCCTTTTTGAACCACGAAGGGCACGAAGAGCACTAAGTCTTTGTGACCTTTGTGGTTCCAGTGCTTGCACGACAACCTTCTTGTATTGCAGTGAAAAAATCTTATCGATATAGCTGATGGGTTGCCGCCGTCACATCATAGGCTGCAGAGACTTCCTTCAGGAATTCATCAGCCACCACTGCCAGCGCACGGTAAAAGCCACTCTCATCCGCCTCTGCCAGCAATTCCAGATAACGGCCAGACCATGGCAACAGATGGGTGCCAAGCAATTCCACCACTGCATCGTCATTCTCCGTTTCCATAAAGTAAGCCATGGCTAGAATCATCAGGCCAAACTGATCTTCCGGCTCATTCAAGTCGGTATCCAGTTCCACCTGGTTTGCCCGCAGAAACTGGCGATAGGCCTGCGCCGTTTCACCCAGCAGCAAATTTTCCCGATCCAGATAAACCGATCCCCAGGGCGGCGCTGGCATAGAGCCCTGCCCCTCAAACAACAGGGAAAATTGATAAGTCAATTCCGCTATATCCACAGAACACAGCTGTGCAGCAGCTTCTTCAATAACAGAAGGATTCTGCCAGTCCAGCAGAGCAGGCAGCTCAGCCAGTTCGGCAATAACGCTACCGGCTTCTTCGGAGGTTGGAGAGTAATAAAACAGGGTTCCCAGCATTCTGGGAAGAACGGCAATAGCAGACAACTCGGCACTTCCTGAAATCAAACGTACGCAGACGACTAACTATAGTAGCAGGCGATTTTCTTGAGTATATGGACTAATACCGAAAACCTTTCCCTCACGTCCTGAACGCCTCAATTGCCACAATAAACGGATCGGCCTGATACGCTGCCCAGTAATCGCTCCCCCTGGCCTTAAGCCCTTCTTCCGATACGGCTGGATAAAGCACATTCACGTTGGTCAAACCAGCCTCTTGTAAGCACTGAACAATGGTATCGGTAGACCAGCAGTAATCGGTAAAATGAACCTCAGTATCCCCGACGTGAATGGCCAGCTCAAACGGATCACCGTCCTGCAGGTTTGCCACAGCGTCCACTTTTTTTCCATAGCAGTCATCCGGTGTCTGAGGATTACCCTGCACCCGGGCATGACGCTCAGAATCCAGCGCCAGCAGATAACTATAGCCGCCCGGTGACGTATGATGCCAGAGGGTTTCGGCCAGCTCTTTCAGATGGTTCAGGCTGCCCAGGCGACAGGTCAGCCAGAAGGCCAGCACCGCAGAAAATGAACGCTCCAGTCGCAATGTCGTTGGATCCGCCTGCTTGTACTCAATACCCGGTTCAGCAGACTCATTCAACTGTATAGCCCGATCCAGCATGGCCGGGCACTGATCCACCCCCACCACATACTCAGCCCCGGCCGCCTGGGCAAGGCGGGAAAAGAAACCTTCGCTGCAGCGCAAGTCCAGCACAGAATTTACCGGGTGTGTCACAAACAGACTTTTTACATAAGGGGTGTAAACGTATTTGCCAACGGGGGACTCAGCCACCGCAATGGCATAATCATCCGGCGTGAAAAAATGACTCATATTCGCGCATCCTTAATGAGCAGTCTGCTCAAATCCAGAGAAGTGGATTATTCGGTCAGGTGTAAGAAAACCGTCGCTAATGGCGGTAACGTCATCACTAATGAATGCAGCTGATGATGCATTGGCACAGGCTCTGCCACCAGGGGCAGTTCATTCAACACACCACTGCCGGCAAACTCACGACTGTCGGAATTAAACACCTCTTTCCAGACACCGGCTCCGGGGACTCCCAGCCGGTAATGGGGCCTGACCACCGGGGTAAAATTACAAATGACCACCACCGGTGGGTCTTTGACGGTATGCCGACTGAAGGCGATGACTGACTGAAGCACATCATCAGTAATTAACCACTGAAAACCCGTTGGGTCATAATCGGACTGCCATAAAGCAGGTGAGGCCTGGTAAGTGGCATTCAAATGCCTGACCATAGTCGTCAGGCCACGGGAAAATTCTTTTTCCTCCGGTAACAACCAGTCCAGCTGACCATCGTGATTCCATTCACGGTGGGAACCCAGCTCCGCGCCCATAAACAACAATTTTTTACCGGGATGCCCAAACATATAACCATACAAAGCGCGAAGGTTGGCAAACTGCTGCCACTCATCTCCCGGCATTCGGCTGAGCAGTGTGCCTTTGCCATGGACCACCTCATCATGGGAAAGCGGTAAAATAAAGTGTTCACTGTCGTTGTACACCATACTGAACAGGATCTGATCATGGTGATAACGACGATGCTCCGGGTAGCGGGCCAGGTAATTCAGGCTGTCATGCATCCACCCCATATTCCACTTGTAACCAAACCCTAGTCCGTTGTCGTAAGTAGGCATCGAGACGCCGGGCCAGCTGGTAGACTCTTCAGCAATCATCATGGCATCAGGATAGTGCTGATATACGGCTTCATTCAGCTCCCTGATAAACTGGACGGCCTCAAGGTGCTCATTGCCCCCCAAAACATTGGGCTGCCACTCTCCCTCCCCCCTTGAATAGTCGAGATAGAGCATGGAAGCGACCGCATCCACCCGCAGACCATCCACATGAAACTGTTCAAACCAGAACAACGCATTGCTGATCAGAAAGTGTCTGACCTCCGGGCGTCCGTAGTTATAAATATGTGTCTGCCAGTCCGGATGCCATCCCCTCTGGGGATCTTCATATTCATAAAGATGGGTGCCATCAAAGTGGGCCAGGCCATGACTGTCAGAGGGAAAGTGTGCCGGAACCCAGTCAAGAATGACCCCGATACCGGCGTCATGAAACCGGTCTATTAAGGCTTTCAACCCATCCGGATCTCCGTAACGGCTGCTTGGCGCAAATAAACCCACCGGCTGATAACCCCAGGAACCATTAAAAGGGTGCTCGTGAAGCGGGAGAAATTCAACATGGGTAAACCCCATTCCTTGCACATAAGGCACCAGTTGTTCAGCCAGTTCAGTGTAATTCAGTAGCTGACCACGCTTGCCTTTTTTCCAGGAACCCAGGTGCACCTCATAAATACAGACCGGTCGATCTAACCCCTGGCACTGATGCCACACCGTATTCTGCCATTGATATTTGCGGGAATCATAAACAATGGATGCATTCCCCGGTGGCTGCTCCGCATAACAGGCAAAGGGGTCCGCCTTATGGGGCAGCAGCTGACCATTCGGGTCTTTCAGCTCAAATTTATACAGATCCCCCGCTGTTACTTCAGGAATAAACAACTGCCATATACCACTGTTACTGCCAGCCATCTGGTGCAGCCGACCATCCCAGTGGTTAAATGAACCAATCACACTGACACTGCGGGCATGGGGCGCATAAACCCGAAATAGGACGCCTTGCCAGCTATGGCCTGACAGCGTCACCGAATGGAGGTGCGCACCCAGTGTATGGTACAGCCAGTTGTGGCGGATGACCGGCTCTGTACGACAAAGGCTGGAGAATTGATAAGGGTCGTTAGCCCTGAACTGATGATGCTGGGCATTGGTGACCAGCAGATGATATGCCTGAGGCTTCGAGATATCCGGAAATTGCCGCTCAAACAGCCCCGGTGCAATATCAGTCGCGGGCCCCAGGCTCTTTCCGGTAACCTCATCAATAACCTCCACACTGATGGCATCTGGCCGCCATACTCTGACTACCAGCCCTTGACCGGTTCTGGCGGGATGCCAACCGAGCAAATCAAAGGGGCTGGCACAGCAGGTATTCAGAAGGTCATCAAGCACAGTATCCCGGCTGTCAGAATCCAGCCGGATACCTTCAAGAGCATCGGCCATAATCCTAGACTTCAATATTCCAGATAGTTTTACAGTAGTCGACAATGGATCGATCCGATGAAAACTTGCCCATGGAGGCGGTATTAATGATCGCCATGCGCCACCAGTGGGATGGGGTCTTCCAGGCTTGAACGATCCGGTCATGGGCGTCACTGTATGACTGGTAGTCAGCCAGGGTCAGGAAGTAGTCCGAATCCAGCAGAGATTCCACCAGTGGACGAAAGGCATCCGGCTCGTCAGGGCTGAGGTCTCCCGAGGCCAGCCAGTCAATAACCGCTTTCAGTTCTTCATTGTGCTGATAGACATCCCGGGGGTTATAACCCCGCTGACGCAGATCACTGACATCATCCACCGTCTTGCCGAAAATAAAGATATTGTCCTCGCCCACCTCTTCAGCAATTTCCACATTGGCGCCATCCAGGGTTCCTATGGTTAACGCACCATTCAGGGCAAATTTCATATTCCCGGTACCTGAAGCCTCAAAACCGGCGGTGGATATCTGCTCGGAAACATTGGCCGCAGGAATGATTTTCTCAGCCAGACTGACCCGGTAATTAGGCAGGAACACCACTTTCAGCTTGTCCCGAATGCGGCGGTCATTATTGACCCGCTCAGCCACACGGTTAATGGCGTAGATAATGTTTTTCGCCACCAGATAACCCGGTGCTGCCTTGGCTGCAAAAATAAACACCCGTTGTGGTACATCCAGGTCTGGGTCCTCGAGCAGACGACGGTAAATCGCGATGATATGCAAAAGATTCAGTTGCTGCCGTTTGTATTCATGCAGACGCTTGATCTGCACATCAAAGATCGCCTCAGGATTGACTTTGACACCGCACAGCTCATCAATAACACCAGCCAGGTGTTTCTTATTGTCCAGTTTGATCCGGGCAAATGTTTCCTGAAACTGTGGATCATCAGCCCGGGTCTTTAACTCGCTTAATTGGGCAAGATCGCTGCGCCAGTCGCCGCTGAGTGTTTGATCAATCAGCTCAGCAAGTTCAGGGTTACAATTGGCAAGCCAGCGTCTGGGGGTGACGCCATTGGTGACATTAACAATTTTCTCAGGCCAGAGCTGGTCAAATTCCGGGAAGAGGTTTGCCTTCACCAGCATTGAGTGCAGAGCAGCCACCCCATTGACTTTATGACTGCCGATCACCGACAGGTATGCCATACGTACCATTTGTGGTTCTGCAGGGTTTGTCGGCTCTTCAATAATCGACAGACGACGTTTCATCTGATGGTCACCGGGCCACTGTGCTTCTACCTCCTTATTCAGGAAGTGGTAGTTCAGTTTGTAGATCAATTGCATGTGTCTGGGTAAAACCCTTGCAACCAACCCCTGAGGCCAGGTTTCCAGGGCTTCAGGCAGCAGTGTATGGTTGGTGTAGCAGAAAACGCTGCGGCATACTTCCAAAGCCCTGGTAAACACAAAATCTTCTTCATCCATAAGGATTCGCATCAGCTCAGGCACAGCAATTGCCGGGTGCGTATCATTTAACTGAATAACGACTTTACTGGTAAATTCTTCCCAGCCTTTATGCTCACGCTTGTAACGGGCAATAAGATCCGCCAGCGAGCAGGCAACAAAGAAATACTGCTGAATAAAGCGCAGCTCTTTGCCTTCCGGATGACTGTCGTTTGGATAGAGCACCTGACTGATATTTTCTGCGAGAATTTCCCGGAACCTGGAATCCTGATAACGACCGGCATCAAAGCTGTCCAGGTCGAACCCTTCTGTCGCCCGACCCTCCCAGAGGCGCAGGGTGTTAACACGCTCAGTGTTATAGCCGGTTATTGGCAAGTCCCAGGGAACACCGAGCACTTCCTGGGTATCCTCCCACAGCTTTTTGCCATCAACTTCCCTGACCTTGCCGTATAATCGGATAACCTGTTTTCTTTTCGGTTTTTCAATGCCCCAGGGAAAATTGTCTTCCCGCCAGGCATCCGGACTTTCCACCTGTTTACACTTGACAAAGCCCTGCTTGAACAGACCGAAGCGGTAATTAATGCCATAACCAAAAGCGGGAACGTTCAGAGTGGTCAGTGAGTCGAGAAAACAGGCAGCCAGTCGTCCAAGCCCGCCATTACCCAGTGCCGGATCCGTTTCGTATTCCAGAACATCCGCAAGGCTCACGCCAAAACTGGCCATGGCTTGCTCAGCCTGATGGTAGATCCCCAGATTATGGAGGTTGTTGCCCAGCAGGCGCCCTACCATAAACTCAAGTGACAGGTAGTAAACCCTTCGGGCACCCTGGTCTTTTTCATCCCTTCGGGTACTCCTTGTACGATCCAGATTGATCTCCCTGGCCAGCAGGCTTAATGCTTCCCAGTAATCCCCGGGGGTCGCTTCCTCGGGTTCAACCCCGAGAGACTGCTCAAGATGACGACGAATTCCCTGTTCAATCTGAACCGTATCCATATTACGAACTGAACTCAGATCTACATTGATTCTATCCATATCAAACACTCTCTTGTGGCAGCTCAAGCTTTTCAGATTGATCAATTGAGAGGAGTCGTCACAGAAAACAGCTTGAGAAAAGTCACTAAAAACTACGAACCGGTACACGGAGGCAAAGTTAATCCTTGCGCCATGACCAATAATGGAAAACCATGAGTAAGTTATAGTTGCCTGACCCTGATTAGGTATACTTTTGTCGTTTTTTTTTAGGGTTATATCAATTTAAACAATATAAACGACGATAAATAATTAATTCATATAAATTAAACAACAACTGACACTTAAATAAAACCACACAGCGGAGAATCAGTATTAAAAACAAACTGTTAATAACCAAAACATCACCTTGATTAATGTATTGGATATTCTTACTGGCATACTCAAACACAGCGATTATTATTAGTCGGTATTCGACTCATTCATCTGGCTAAGACCTGACTGGTTTTTTAGTAATCAACCATGGTTCTTTTAACCTGTTAACGACTTTCCTTACCCGAATAACCAGCCGCTTTCAAGCAGTCTGGTTTACCCGGAGAAATCAGAAATGATCCCTTCGCTGATTAAAAAAACTTGCCCAGCTATCCTGACAGCACTGTCACTGATCTTTGCCGGTAGCGCATCGGCCTTCAACTCTGACGAGCTGTTGATATGGGTTGGTGGCGATAAAGCCTATGAAGGTATCCGCAAGGTCGGTGCCCAGTTTACCAAAGACATGGAGATAACCGTTAAAGTCGAAATACCGGAAAATATTACCGACCGCTTTCAACAGGCTGCAGCCTCCGGCAGCGGACCAGACATTATTTTCTGGGCCCATGATCGCTACGGTGAATGGGCAAGAAGCGGTTTGCTGGCACCTGTCAGCCCATCATCAGAGTTCAAAAAAAGAGTGAACAGCATTGGCTGGGAAGCCATGACCAGCAATGGCAAAATTTATGGTTACCCGATTTCTCTGGAAGCCATCAGCCTTATTTACAACAAAGCGATCCTGCCAGCCCCCCCGGCCACCTTTGAAGAAATGTTTCCCCTGGCAAAGAAGCTGAAACAGCAGGCAATCCCCAACAGGAAAAATGAAAAAGGCATCATCACCATTATGTGGGATCAGGATCAGCCCTATTTCACCATGCCACTGCTGGCAGCAGATGGTGGTTATGTTTTTCAGAAAACGGCCAAAGGCTATAACGTCAAGAAAACCGGCGTCAACGATCCGGGTGCCATGGAAGGAGCCAAAATGCTGGTGGACCTGATCGATAAGGGCGTGATGCCTCGTGGCGTTGACTACGGCGTGATGGAAGCCAATTTCAACCAGCAGAAAGTAGCCATGATGATTACCGGCCCCTGGGCCTGGGCGAATCTGGATAAGAGTAAAATCAGTTATGGTGTTGCACCGCTGCCCAAACTTCATGGCAAACCGGCCAGGGCATTCGTTGGCGTATGGGGCCCCGCACTGAATAATGCCAGCCCCAACAAGTCCATAGCCAAAGAGTTTCTGGAGAATTACCTGCTCACCGAACAGGGGTTGACCGTGATGAACAATGACGTCCCTCTTGGTGCCGTCGCCAATAAGGCGTTGATGAAAAAACTGATGAAAGACCCTCGTATTGCGGCAACGTATCAGAATGTTGAACGGGGTCTGATCATGCCCAATGTTCCGGAAATGGGTAAATTCTGGTCTGCCATGGAGACCGCTCTGCGCAATATTACCAGTGGCCGACAAAACTACCGTGAAGCCCTGAACGATGCGGCCAAACGCATCATCGGCTAACTGTTTTCTGTCGGTAAAAAGAGGCCAGCACGTCATGAGCACAGCAAGAGCGACCAGCAGTAGCGGTGCCTATCTGGTGATCGCCATTGTTGCCGTCATCGATCTGATACTTTTATACGGTGTAACCTTGATGTATGCCCAGGGAGAGCTGGCTTTTGCCATGCTCGTGCTGGTGCTTGCGACGGCAGGCTCATGGGTTTTTGTCAGCAGAAAAGGGTACAACTACCGCTATGTTTACCCCAGCCTGCTAGGGGTCGTTACCTTTATCGTCTTTCCGCTGATTTACACGGTCAATGTCGCCTTTACCAATTACAGTTCCAACCACCTGCTGTCTCTTGAGCGGGTCAGGGCTATACACCTGGCAAAAACCTACCGTACGGGCGGTGAATCGTTTTCTTTCAAGATGTATCAGGAAGGTCCCAGCTTCCGGCTGATGCTGACCAGTGCTGCAGGCGGTGAGGCGCACTATCTGACCGGGCCATTTACCGACAGTGGTCAGCCTCAGGAGCTGAAAGCCTTTGAGTCCCTGCATGTGCCAACCGGAGCGGCCCTCCCAATCCGGGAAGTCATCAAAAAACGTTCAACGCTTCAGAAGCTGGATATTGTTCTGCCTGATGGCACTGAACTGGCCATGACCAGTCTGAGAAAGTTCGGAGCTATCGCCAGGATTTATCGTCCCGATGACCACACTGACCGGCAATACCCGGAACAAAGCCTTGCCCTGGTCGATAACCGCACGGGAGAGATCATCTATCCGGATATGGCTACGGGGTATTACACCAACGAAGCCGGTACCGAGCAGATGGGTCCCGGTTTCACCATCTATACCGGTTGGGATAACTTTGTCCGGGTCTTTACTGACCCGGGTATTCAGGGACCTTTCCTGAAGATCTTTACCTGGACGGTGATTTTTGCCGCGCTGTCGGTTGCTTTCACACTGATTATCGGCCTGTTAATGGCCTGTCTGGTGCAATGGGAGCCGTTGAAAGGGAATGGTGTTTACCGGTTGCTGTTGATCCTGCCCTACGCGGTACCGGCCTTTATCTCCATCCTGATTTTCAGAGGGCTGTTTAACCAGAACTTTGGTGAAATCAACCTGCTGCTGGATATGCTCTTCGGAACTAAACCAGAATGGTTCAGTAATGAACTGTTGGCCAAAACCATGGTCATTATTGTCAACACCTGGCTGGGCTACCCCTACATGATGATCCTCTGTATCGGGCTGCTGAAAAGTATTCCGGATGATCTCTATGAAGCGTCGGCCATTGATGGCGCTTCACCGGCCCAGAACCTTTTCCACATTACCATTCCGATGATTATCAAGCCGCTGATTCCACTGCTGATTGCCAGCTTTGCCTTTAACTTCAACAACCTGGTGCTGATCGCCCTGTTAACCGATGGCGCTCCGGATATGCTGCACGCCACCACCCCGGCCGGAGCTACGGATATCCTGGTGAGTTACACCTTCCGTATTGCCTTTGGCTCCTATGGCCAGGATTACGGTCTGGCCTCTGCGATTGCCACAGCGATTTTTCTGATGGTGGGCTTTATTGCCTGGGTAAACCTGAAAGCAACACGACAATTGCAGTGAATGTTTAACCACATGGCAGACAAGTTTTATCGTTCCCACGCAAAGCGTCGAAACGAGATGAAAAAAGTCATACAGGAGCCGTTATCATGGCAATGGTGCAACCAAGAAATCTGAAATACCGGGTCTGGACAGCCCGTATTGTCATGTGGCTGTTCCTGCTGGTGATTCTGTTCCCTTTTTTCATGATTATCTCCGTTTCCCTGCGCACCGGAAACTTTGCCACGGGCTCCCTGATCCCTGAAAACCCCAGCCTTGAACACTGGTATCTGGCACTGGGTATCCCCTGGGAGAATGCCGATGGCTCTATTACTCAGCCACCGTTTCCGGTGCTGGCCTGGTTGTGGAACTCCATCAAGGTGGCCATCATCAGCTCTGCCCTGATCCTGATTCTGGCGACCACCGGTGCCTATGCCTTTGCCCGGCTGCGGTTCCGGTTTAAACAACAGATGCTGACGGCCATGATGATCCTGCAAATGTTCCCGGCCGTTCTTGCCCTCGTGGCCATCTACTCGCTGTTTGACCAGATTGGCGACTACATCCCCTGGCTCGGTCTGGATAGCCTGGGTTCCGTCACACTCGCCTACCTGGGCGGTATGGCACTGCATATCTGGCTGATCAAAGGGTACTTTGAAACCATCGATAACTCCCTGGAAGAAGCAGCGGCTATTGATGGGGCAACGCCCTGGCAGGCATTCCGTTTTGTGCTGCTGCCGCTGTCCGTCCCCATTCTGGCGGTTGTTTTTATCCTGGCATTTATCGCCAGTATTGCCGAATACCCGGTGGCATCGGTGCTGCTGCAAAGTATGGATAATCTCACCCTTGCGGTGGGCTCCAGACAGTATCTGAACCCTCAGAACTATTTATGGGGCGACTTTGCCGCCGCCGCCGTGCTCTCCGGTTTACCCATCAGTATTATTTTCCTGGCCTGCCAGCGCTGGATTGTCGGAGGACTGACATCGGGTGGCGTCAAAGGTTAAAAAAACGCCGCCCGCTTCCCGCTGCCTGTAAAAGTGGTTCGGCTGTTGCGGGCGGCGGGCAGCGATCTTTTAAAGGTGTCCTATGGCAGAAGTTAAACTCGTCAACATTGCGAAAAGTTATGACCAGGGACAAACCTGGACTCTGAAAGACATCAACCTGAACATCGGTAATGGTGAATTTATCGCGTTCATCGGCCCATCCGGTTGTGGCAAGTCAACGCTGCTGAGGATGATCTGTGGGCTGGAAGATATCACCAGCGGTGAGCTGAGCATTGATGGCGAGAAGGTGAATGACTGGCCACCCAATGAGCGTCGTGTGGGTATGGTCTTCCAGTCTTATGCCCTCTATCCCCATATGTCGGTGGCAGAAAACATGGCCTTTGGCCTGAAGCTGGCCAGGGCGCAAAAAAGCGTGGTTGATGAACGGGTGGGTGAAGCCGCCCGCATCCTGCAACTGCAGGCGCTGCTGGAGCGTAAACCCAAAGCCATGTCCGGAGGTCAACGACAGCGGGTTGCTATTGGCCGTTCCATTGTGCAACAGCCCAGGGTCTTTCTGTTTGATGAGCCCCTGTCAAACCTTGATGTGGCCCTGCGTGTGCAGATGAGACAGGAGATTGCCAGATTACATCGCCGACTGAAAACCACCTCCATCTACGTCACCCATGATCAGGTGGAAGCCATGACTCTGGCGGATCAGATTGTGGTATTGAGTCCCCTGGCACAGGACGCGGCCAGCAACCTTGAGCAGGTGGGCAAACCGCTGGAACTATATCACCACCCGGCCAACCTGTTTGTTGCCGGCTTTATTGGCTCCCCCAAAATGAACTTCTTTGACGGCGTCATTGAAAAAAGCGGAGAACAGGAGACGCATGTTCGTCTGACCACTGGCGAAACCCTGAAAGCCTGTGTCGATACCAGCAAAGCTGATCCGGGCTCCCGCGTGGTGTTAGGAATTCGACCGGAACATACCCTGGCGGAGACCGACAATGGCAATGCCGTTGATGGACGGATTGAAGCACTGGAGCGCCTGGGTGCTGAATCATTTATCTATATGAGCCACGATACCATTCGAGAGCATTTTATTGTGCGGGTAGAAGACTCCCTTCGCCGGGAAGAAGGCAGTAAAATACGTGTCGAGCTGTCACCTGAGCATTGTTATCTGTTCGATGCCAACGGCACGGCCTTTCGCCGAACCCGGGCACCGGAAATTGATCAATAAACTTGCCAAGTGAGTCCATCCATGCACGACATAAAACAGATTGATGCCCTGGCCGGGCTTTGTGGTATTCCCGCCCATTATATTGATGCTGCTGGCAATCCAGTCACCATTGAGACGGACTATAAACTCAATGCGCTAAAAGCCATGGGGGTTGCTGCGGGTAACGAGCTGGAAGTCCAGGCCTCCATCGACGGCATTCTCAGAAAGCAATGGTCATCATTGATTCCTGTGGTTCACGTGGTTCACTGCGGAGCGCTTTTCACGGTTCCCGTTCAGGTTGACGAAGCCCATCGGAATGAATCGCTGCGTGGTGAAATCATTCTGGAAGACAACCGTTCAATACCACTGGCCATCAACCTGTCAGAACTTCCGGAAGAAGACAGGCTCTCGGTGGACCAGCAGGAGCGAATACGCCTGCTCTGCCCGCTGCCGGAAGACCTGCCGGCAGGCTACCATCAGCTGTCCGTTACTCTTTCTGCTCATCAAGAAGCTGATCATCACGACAGCTGTCGTCTGATCGTCGCGCCACAGACCTGCTACGAGCCTGATATTCTCAGCTTTGAACAGCCCGGGCCAACTGAGAAAATCTGGGGAGTCAGTGTCCAGCTCTATACGCTCCGCTCAGAAAACAACTGGGGAATGGGGGATTTCAGTGACCTGAAGCAGCTGGTGAACAAACTCGGACCACAAGGGGCTGATATTGTCGGCCTGAATCCAATTCATTCGCTCTACCCGTCCAACCCGCTGCATTGCAGTCCTTACAGCCCGTCCAGCCGAAATTTTATTAATCCACTGTATATCGATGTTACGGCGTTGCAGGAGTATCAGGATTCGGCGGAAATACAGCAACATGTGAACAGTGACGACTTTCTGCGTCAGTTACAGAAAGCCAGGGACAGCTCACATGTGGAGTATGACCGGGTGGCTTCACTGAAATTTTCAGTACTGGAAATGGCTTTCAGCTATTTTGAAAAACACGCTTCTGGTCAACAAGTTTCTGGTCAACAAGCTTCCGGTCAACAAGAAAGCACCAATCAATCCTGCAAGTCAGCCGACTTCAGCCATTACTGTGAAGAAAAAGGTCAGGACCTGGAGCTTCAGGCCACCTATGAAGCCCTCTTTGAGCACTTCAGATCCAGAGATATCAATAGCTGGGGCTGGAACTGCTGGCCTGCAGACTATCAGGACCCGGACAGCCCGAATGTGAAGGATTTTGTTGCCCGGTCAAAAGAGCGAATCCGATTTTATATGTACCTGCAGTGGCTGGCCGAGCAACAACTGGCTGAAGCCCAACAGGCCGCCGTTGAGTCCGGCATGCGTGTCGGTATTTACCGGGACCTTGCCGTAGGCGTCGACCGGGGCGGTGCCGATGTCTGGGCCCACCGTGATGACTATGTTCTCAATGCCAGCGTCGGTGCCCCTCCCGATACCGTTGCGCCACAGGGGCAGAACTGGGGACTCCCACCCTTCAACCCAAACAGGCTGCGGGAGCAGGCGTATGCACCATTTATCGATATGGTTTATGCCAATATGCAGCACTGCGCTGCACTGCGTATTGATCATGTGATGGGGATACTCCGGCTCTGGTGGTGTCCACCGGATAAAACCGCAGACTATGGTGTCTACGTTAATTATCCACTGAATGATCTGTTAGGCATCATTAAACTGGAAAGCCAGCGACAGCAGTGCCTGATTTTTGGTGAAGACCTGGGAACCGTACCGCCGGAAGTAGAAGCAGCGCTGCCAGCAGCCCACTGCTACTCCAATGAAGTGGTGCTCTTTTCCAGGGTCGAAGATCATTTTCTGGCACCAGCAAAGTACAAACCCCAAGCCCTGACCTGTATTTCCAATCACGATATTCCCACGCTCAGGGCCTGGTGGAACTGTAATGATCTTGATTTACGACAGGAGCTGGGTATCTACGATTGGGCCAGAACAGAGCAGGAAAAAGTTGCACGGCATGAAGACAAACTGGCTCTGCTCAACACACTTGCGGATATTGGCGAAGCGCCTTATGGCGTAGACCCCAGTGATTTAAATTCTATGGGCTATAGCCGGGAACTGATGGAAAAGATCCACTACTACCTGGGCAAAACCGCATCCAAAATCATTGTTATCCAGCTGGAAGATGTGCTTGAACTGGATACACCGGTCAATATTCCCGGCACCAGCAGCGAGTACCGTAACTGGAGCCGCAAACTGACCCGCACTATCAGCGAGATATTTGCCAGTGAGGAAAACCGGGTATTGTTCAAAAACCTTGGGCTGACCCGTAAGGCCTGAAAACCCTAAGCAACAGTCTTTAATTAACCCTGAATTCGTATCCAAAATTCATAACCGTGTTTGAGTGTCCAAAAAACTAAAACCGCTTCAGATGTAAACTACACTTACCCAATATCGTCCCGGTTATGTACGACTTTGAACGTACATATATCTTAGATCTTCTCCAACTCTACTCCTTCACACAACAGATCTGGTACCACCTATGATAAGCGGCAAAAACAGCTATTTTGCATATTTTGCAAGAGCAGGCATGAAGGTGTTTGCCATTGGTATTTTGCCTTTTCTCTTCCGTGGAACATCCTTTGCCAGTGAGCATCCCTGGGATAATGGTGTGTGGTTTGCCCAATTGGGAGGGGGGACTGCATTAAGCAGAAGCCTTGAAGATGATCGAACGTTAAAACATGCCGGGTTTGATCTGCAAGACCGATTTAAAAACTGGCAAAGCGACCAGCATGGTTTTTTTTGGCTGCTATCCGGAGGCTATGAAATTCCCTGGCAGGACTATCAAGTTCGTTTAGCCGTTAGTTTTAACCAGATGGGCGAGCTCGAACACAAAGGCGTCAGGGGTCCCACGGGTGATCTGGAAAACACTGATCTCAATTATCGCTACAAAACCCGCAGTCGGCAGCTAATGGCTGAAGCCGGTATTCAGCTGCCTGTAACAGACCACAAAATGACCTTTATACAGCTGGGCCTTGGTCTTGGCATGGGCTGGAATAAGTTTCAAGGATTTTCGATAACGCCTGCCGAGGGCAGTATGTCTTCCCTGAATATTTCTGATCATAAAGAAAGTCAGTTGGCATGGAGCCTGGGCGTATCGATTGCTGTTCCTGTCCATGAATCGTGGGGCCTGGAGGCTGGCTATCGCTATTTGCATGGGGGCAAGATTAAATCAACAAGCAGCAGTCAGTACTCCTCACCGCTGGTGGACGACACGCTGGCCTTCCATCTGTATGAGGCTCGCCTGACATGGCGTTTTTGAATTCCCGGTTTCCCTGATGGATCTCTGTTATGAATATTGCCACAAAGCTTCTGTTTCCGGCTCTGGTTCTGACCAATCATTTGCATGCCGCCGGGTTGGTGGAAATCATTGCAACACAGGCCTTACCGGAAAAGCTGCTGAAAGGTGAAGAAGCAACCGTGACCTGGCTGGTCAGGTCATTGTCAAAAACGACACTCCCTGATTTTCAGGTTAAGCCTGCGGGAGTGAAAATCACGGCAAGCACTTGTACTGACCAGCTTTCTGCCAGTGAAATCTGTCAGGTGAGCGGTCGATTCCAAGCCAATGAAACCGGAGATGTTTTGGTTAAGCTTGAAGCCAGCGCGGCAAAACAGGCTTATCGATTCACCAGTGCAATCGCATCGGTGCATGTTTTTGAGGAGACTCCCGGTAAACCTGCTGACCAAGAAGCCATCCTTTATTACCAACGCCCGGACGGCATTTACCACGGCTGGGGGCTGCATCTGTTCAATAACGACAACTGCAAGGCTTTTGGCAAAACAGATACCGACTGGAACCAGCCCTGGATGCCAGAAAGTATTACCCAGACTTATGGTGCGCTCTATCGGATACCACTTTCGGACACTTTTTCCAAGGTGCAAGATGGCTGCCTGAATTTTATTGTGCACAAAGGCGATGAAAAAGATCTTGGTGGTGACATGGCCTGGCATTTTTCTGATACCGATAGTCAACTTGCCTATACCTACAGTGGTTACAACCTGATTTCATCGACGCCACTGGACGGCCCGCCTCTGATAGTTGATGGTGCAAAAGCGCACTGGGTTTCCTCTGCCACCCTGCTCTGGAATGAAGGTGGCGGTTCGGATGTTGATAGAGCAGAGCTGCTGTATTCAGACGACGCCAGCATCATACTCAAGGAGGGTAATATATCTGGAAAATATCAAACTATTTCACTTGCCAAAGGCGGCAATAACAACAGTGTGCGAGAGAAACTCCCCCACCTGATGAATCGCAGCCCTCTGACTGTTTCTGCCGATCTTGCGGTCATTAAAAAAGCCCTGAAAGGTCAGTTGCTGGCGGTGGCCTATAAAGGAAACCAGCCCAAATACGCTACAAAGGTTCAGGTTCAGGGCTTGCTTGATGAGTTGTATAAGTACAACGGTGAATTAGGAGCCATTGTGGGTGACTCCGGTATCGACTTTAAACTCTGGGCACCAACTGCCCGGAATGTGCGCCTGGTGACCACGTCTGCAAGCACAGCAGACGACCTTAAGTTTCATGACATGATTGAAAGCGCTGCTGGTGTCTGGAGCTACAGAGCTGACAATAAGGAGTATGACCAATCTTTTTATCGCTATGAGGTTACTGTCTTCCATCCTCAGACAGACAAGATCGAAACTTATGAAGTGACTGACCCATATTCCCTGAGTTTATCGACTAACAGTCAATACTCTCAGGTCGTTGACCTCAACGACCCATCGCTTAAGCCTGAGGGTTGGGATAGTGTTCAATATTCCCAACAAGACCCTGAGGATATGGTGCTTTATGAAACCCATATCCGGGATTACAGCATTAATACCTCCGGCTTGACCAATCCTGGCAAATTCAAGGCCTTTACGGAAGCTAACGCCAACACCCATTTGCAACAATTGCAAACTGCAGGCCTGACCCATATACACTTGCTGCCAGCTTTTGATATAGCCACCGTTGATGAAGTCCCGGCGAATCGGATTGATATTTCCCAGACTATGGAGCAACTGTGCGCCAGAAAGGAAGTAAAGGCTGATACCGACTACTTCCGCACTTTTTGTAGCAACCCGCAGTCAGGCCAGACCATTCAAGCTTATCTGCAATCCCTTGATCCTGGGACAGA
This sequence comes from Endozoicomonas sp. ALE010, assembly GCF_049310165.1. NCBI lineage: Bacteria > Pseudomonadati > Pseudomonadota > Gammaproteobacteria > Oceanospirillales > Endozoicomonadaceae > Endozoicomonas > Endozoicomonas sp. ALE010. Next base: position 23,553 of record NZ_JBLYNV010000033.1, read on the forward strand.
CCGGGCTCAATACCTCTACCAACACATCCGCCCTGTCGACAGCTTTAACTGGGGCTATGACCCGCTGCATTACACCGTTCCTGAGGGCAGCTATGCCACTGATCCAGACGGGATCAGGCGAATCATTGAATTCCGGGAAATGGTGATAGCCTTGAAAGCTGCAAATCTGGGCGTGGTAATGGATGTTGTCTATAACCACACTCATGCCCACGGTGTTGGCAACCATTCTGTGCTGGATCGAATTGTCCCCTGGTATTACCTACGCTTAAGCCCCGACAGCGGCATCGTTGAAAACTCAACTTGCTGTTCAAACACCGCCTCTGAGTTCCACATGATGGAGAAACTCATGATCGACTCTCTCAAGGTCTGGGTTAAAGACTACAAAGTGGATGCATTTCGTTTCGACTTGATGGGGCACCATCTCAAGCGCAATATTGAGAAAGCACTGGTGGCCGTTAAAGCCATTAACCCTGGTATCTATTTTTATGGTGAAGGCTGGGAGTTTGGTGAAGTCGCTGGCAATGCCAGAGGCATTAACGCCAATCAGTTTAATATGGCCGGGACAGGGGTAGGCACGTTCACTGACCGGATGAGAGACCGGATCCGTGGTGGTAGCCCTTTTGATCAGGGAGATGCTCTGCGGCAAACCCAAGGCTATGCCTCAGGACTCCATTATCACCCAAACGAAAAAACAGCAGAGGCAAAGGCGGCTTTGTGCGCCCATACGGATATCATCCGCCTGGGTATGGCCGCCAATTTGAAAAACTTTCGATTTGTTGATTGTCACGGCACCCTTCGTTACGGTTTTGATTTTGACTACAACGGTGCTCCCACCGGTTATAGCCTTGACCCACAGGAAGTGATCAACTACGTCTCAAAGCATGACAACCAAACCCTGTGGGATATCCTGATGTACAAGCTTCCTGAAGGTATGTCTACGGCCAACCGTGTCAAGCTGCATAATCTGGCGCTGGGCATCACGCTGTTAAGCCAGGGTGTTCCCTTTATTCATGCCGGCTCCGAACGGTTGCGCTCGAAATCCATGGAAAGAGACAGTTACGATTCCGGCGACTGGTATAACCGGATGCCTGACGACGACAATAACTATTGGAATCAGGGCTTGCCAAGAGCAGACAAGGACGGAGCGAACTGGGCCCTGATTAAAAAGATCATCTCAGATAGCACCACACGACCGAATAAGGAGAATATAGCTGCCGCAGATGCCTGTTTTCAGAAGATGCTGAGAATTCGTAAAAGTTCTCCTCTATTTCGCCTCAAAACAGAGCAGGACGTTATCGATCGGATTACTTATCTGAACACCGGGCCGGACCAGATTCCGGGTTTGATTGTTCAACGCATCAGCGATAAGGCACCATTTCAGAGTATTGATGACCAGTATGAGGTGATCATTGTTGCTGTGAACCCATCCGGTGACGAAATGGCTTTCGATCTGCCGGAATCTGAAAGTGGTACTTATTCACTTCACCCCTTTTTGCTGCAGGATATACCAGAGGGTTACCATAAATCCTCCAATAGTCAATTACGGATTCCGCCTTTGTCCATTGTCGTTTTTGTCCAGAAAGAGACTTAGGAACGGTCATTTAATAACTTCGACAGTTTAATAAGCGCTGCCCGCTTCCCGCTGCCCGAAAAAGACAGGCCGCTTGTGCTTTTGCGGGAAGCGGCGTCCTCTTTGTGATCTTCGGTGAAGACTTGGGGACATTCCCCCCACAAATTGAAGCGGTAATGCCTGCTGCACACTGTGACTCCAATAAACTGGTGTTTTTTCCAGAACTGGTGATCACTTTATGACAGCCTGCGTACAAGGCATGGACGCTGACCTGCATCTCCCACTCCCACCCTCAAGACCTGATGGAACTGCAACGAAGGATTTACTTTGCCAGCGACGAAAACCGGCGTTTTTTCAAAATTCCGGTTTGACCCGCAGAGCCTGGCCATAAAAAGGTTAAGAAGTGATGGTGACGATCGATTTTTCAGAAAGCAGCCAGGAAGGAACGATACTACTGGAGCCCAATAACTCCATGAGCTGGCGGCAGAATCTGCTGTTACTGGGGCTGATAACCATAGTGTCCCTGGCCATCGCTGTCGGCTTCTATCTGGCTGGCGCTAAAGTGATCTTGCCTTTTTCCATACTGGAAGTGACTGCCCTGTCTGTGGGTATCTATTACTGTGCATGGCAACGTCAGCGGAAAGAGCTGATCACCTTTCAGGAGCATCAGGTCACGATTCAGAAGGGCTTTTATCAACCACTGAGCACTCACCATTATCACCGCCTGTGGTGTCAATTGATTATTCGCGAAGCGACTCATCCCTGGAAAGCGCCCTCCATTCATATTCGTTCTCACGGCAAGGAACTGGAGCTGGGATCTTTCCTGAACCAGCAGGATAAACTGATCTTGATTGAGCGCCTGAAAAGACTGTTCAGCAACGCTTATATGTCTCAGTGACCACAAAGAAGCAGCACTAAAGTGAACATTTTTTTGCCCATCTTCAAACCCTGAACTAAATTCTTAAAAGACTCTGGCTGGCTGGTTCTCAGCCGGAGATAAAAAATCGGGATACCCTATAACCTTTCGTCGAAGCTGTGTTACGCCATTCAATACGGCCCAATTTACACGACGCAACTATTACTCTTTTCCTGCACGGAAAGCGGGCCTTGCTTTTTCAACACACATTAACTGACGGCTACCAGCTTTTATATATGCCCCTCACCAGGCCTATTTCAACAACATCATGCCTTTATTCAGCGGCAGGATGAAAAAAGCCGGAGCCAGAAAAACACACACAAGGTAGGCTAAGCATGCTTTCCAGGCATCAAACACCTTCAACCCTGAGCACTGGGTTAAAAGCGTTATCTGAAGCAGTTTCATCAATATCCCGTCGTTCGTGCCAGTATTGTGGTGCAGTGGCTATTGCGTCAGCCTCAACCTGCGCGCTGGCAGTCACCGGTGACGATATTAACTTCAACGGTTATGCCCGTTCAGGAATTGGCAGCACTGATAAGGGTGGTGAGCAGTTATGTTTTAAAGCGGCAGGTGCTCCCTCTAAATACCGTCTGGGTAATGAGTGCGAAACCTATGCGGAATTGAAGTTTGGTGCAGATCTCTTTGATCAGGACGATGTGCAGTTTTACCTGGATACCAATATTGCCTATAAAGTTGGCCAGCAAACCGACGTTGAACCCACTGAACCCTGGGCCCGTGAGATGAATATCAGGGCCACAGGTGTTTTTGGTGACGCACTGCCGGGCTCAACCCTGTGGGTCGGCAAGCGTTTATATAATCGTCATGATGTTCATATGATCGATTATTACTATTGGAATGTGTCTGGTCCCGGTGTTGGTATTGAGAATATTGATGTGGGGATGGGTAAGTTGGATGTTGCGTGGGTGAGGAATCAGAATGGAGTAAAATACGATAAATGGAATCAAGGTACTAAAAAATTAGCCTATGAAACTGAAACAGTTACTACCAACATTTTAGATTTTCGCTGGAATGAAATTCCAATAGTGCATAACCTGAGCTTGGAGCTTGGTCTTGACTATGGTGTTGGTAGCCCACCTGATAACTTGCCAGAAGTAACCCTCACGAATGGTGACAAGGTCGGAAAAAGCTATTTTGATAAAAACGGCTGGATGCTCACCGGTGAACTGACCTGGAATGTCTTGGAAGGATTCAATAAGTTTATTGTTCAATATGCTACTGATGCCATGACAGGCCCCGGCACAGGAACAGCTGGGTCTTATCTACAGACAACTGATTGGTATAAGGGGAATAAACTCTTTCGCGTAATGGATCATGGTGCTGTTTCATTAATGCCCAAGCTCGACATGATGTATGTTCTCGGTGTTACACAGGTTAAATACGATGAGGATAAAATTCATCCAATGTATCCAAACTATGGAACAAAGACCACCTGGATGACTGCGGGGGTACGGCCCTCCTGGAACTGGAATGATTTAACGAGTACTACCATTGAACTGGGTTATGATCAGGTTAAAAATGCTCACTCCTCTTTCCAAAAAGCAGATGGAAAAGAGCTATACAGCAGCAATCTTTTCAAAAGCAAACTTTTGAAGTTTACCATCGCGCAACAATTCCATCCGCAGTTTGGCAACTGGGTAAGGCCACAGATTCGCATTTTTGCCACCTATGCTGATTGGAATACACCCGATAAATTCAACACTGGTAAAACACTTCCGCCAGAGAATGTAAAAGGTCAATGCACCGATAGCTCAACAACATGCAACGCCCTCGGTCTTGAATACTTCGACACCTTCACCTCAGCCCAGCAACTCATGAAGGCCTATGGAAGTAAATCCGACGGCTGGACCTACGGAGCCCAGATGGAAATCTGGTTCTAATCCACTAGTACACCATTTCAATGAGTTTGATGTGTACAATCTCCGTTCACCCTGAGCGGAGTCGAAGGGTGATTGGCACAGTCTTTATTCAGGGTATGGTGTTTACGCCCTTCGACTCCGCTCAGGACGAACGGAGCTTGGAGGGGGCAACGAAGGACACCATCAATTGCATTGAAACCGTGTACCGGTTCGGTTCCCCCCTCGTTCCCACGGAGACCTCCGTGGGAACGCATACCAATCCCAACCGTAAACACAAAACCGCGTCACTCCACACTCCCCGCAACAAAGAAACCAAACAGGTATCAATTCGGAACAACAAGGTAACCCATCATGAAGGCAGCCGTCGTTCATCATTTCAAAGATCAGCTTACCATCGAAGATCTACCGCTACCCAAACCAGGCCCACGGGATGCACTGGTGAAAATCCATGCCTGTGGTGTCTGTCATACCGATCTTCATGCCTGCCATGGAGACTGGCCGGTTAAACCAAAACTGCCACTGGTGCCCGGCCATGAAGGTGTGGGAACGGTCACCGAAGTTGGTGACCAGATCACTCATATCAAACCGGGCGACCGTGTGGGTATTCCCTGGCTCTATTCCGCCTGTGGCTACTGCGAGTACTGTCTGGAAGGCAAAGAAACACTCTGCCTTGCCCAGCACAATGCCGGTTATTCCATCGATGGCGGCTATGCCGAATACTGCCTGGCAGCTGCCGACTATGTGGTCAAAGTGCCCGACAACATCAGTTTTGTCGATGCCGCCCCCCTGTTCTGTGCCGGGGTTACCACGTATAAGGCCCTGAAAGTCAGCCGTACCAAACCTGGCGACTGGGTTTCCGTTGTCGGTGTGGGCGGGCTTGGTCACCTGGCCGTTCAGTATGCCGTAGCCATGGGTCTTAATGTGATTGCGGTGGATACCGGGGCGGAAAAGAAAGCGTTATCCCTGGACTTGGGAGCCACTCACTTTATCGACTTTATCCGGGAGCAGCCGGAAGAAAAAATTCAGTCGCTGCTGGGTAACGGTGTTCACGCGACTGTCTGTACGGCGGTCTCCAAAGCGGGCTTTGACAGTGCTTATCGCTCCGTGCGCAGGGGAGGAACCTGTGTACTGGTTGGACTCCCCCCGGAGGATATGCCCATTCCTATATTCGATACGGTAATCAACGGCGTTTCTGTTGTTGGTTCCATCGTAGGTACCCGCAAGGATTTACAGGAATGCCTGGAGTTTGCTGCCCAGGGTAAAGTAAAGGCGATTATCCAGAAACGAACCCTTGAAGAGATCAACGCGATTTTTGACGAAATGGAGAAAGGTGATATTGCCGGGCGTGTTGTTATGGAACTGGCCCAGTAATTTATTCAATTACTTAGTGCTCTAACATGGTTTCAATGAGTTTAACGTGTACAATCTCCGTTCACCCTGAGCGTCCTTCGGCTCCGCTCAGGATGCACGGACGAAGGGTGCTTTGCACGATCTATCAGAGTCTGGGGTTTCCGCCCTTCGACAGGCTCAGGACGAACGGAGTGCGGAGGCACAACAACCCGTCAAACTCATTGAAACCATGTACTAGCTCTCTGTGGTTCCCAAAAACGCTTTTTCATCTGTCTTATGCCATAACCCTTATGCCATAACCCTAGCCTGGGCAAAATGGTCTACTACTGTCGTTTTGCCCGCTCTACTTCATACTTCTCCAGCCGCTTGTCCCAGTTTTTGAAACGTGTACGACAATAGGCATCCAGTTCATCGTAGGTCTGAAAATAGAGCTCGCAGCCATCATTAATGGGAGCGTCCCTCTCACAGGCTTCGTTACTGTGTTCCCGGCAGATAATGGGGCGTCGTTTATAGATACCACAGCGATTATCCGGCAACAGGAATTCACACCGGGTCTGACAGAGCAGGTACCAGCCATTGCCATCCTTGAAAATATGCACGCCCTTATGGGCCACCTGCCAGAGCAACACATCAAACGCGTGCATACTGCGGGGAGTGTCCAGTTCCTGGGTAATGTAAGAGCAACAAAGGGCAGTACAATGATCACACTTGTTGCTGGCAGTGATGTCCCTGGTTTCGATCCGGTTAACCATATCTGACACGATAAGTAATAAGTCCTGTTATTGTAATTGGCTACGAACTAAAAAGCCGGGCTACTGTTTTCATGGGCAGAAACATGCGAACTTTACCATTATGTTCACACAGAACTGCAAATCCATATTTTGCATAAAACTTCTCTGCGGCATCGGTTAAACAATCAACAATAATGGCGTATGCACGCATATGAGCGTTTATTTCCCACAGGTATTTCAAGGCATTTACCAGGCAGATTTTTCCTAACCCCTCGCCCTGAAATTCTCGATGAACCGCAAGCTGTGCGATCAAAAATACAGGAACAGGGTACCGTGGCAGCTTCTTTACCAGAGCTTCAGGTAAAGTGTCTCGACAGATGGAGCCTGGCGTAATGCTGTAAAATGCACAAATTGGTATTTTTTGATTTGGAAAAGGGTTTGATGCAGGCAGAACCATTGTACGACTGATACCTGCCTGCATGTGTTTTGAGGCTTGAGTCTGGATAAACAAATTAAGTTCCGTTTCACCACAATCAAATGACGCTCTATCGTGGATACCTTTATCGAGTTCCACAAACTCCCTTGACCAGCTCACTTGACACCTTTCTCTTCGGTAAATGTCAGAGCCGCCAGCAAAGCCTTATTTGGTGCCTTTGCCTTTTCGCAGGCTTCTGTAAAGCGATCAAAGACATCGTTTTCAACTGTCATCTTTTCATATTCAGAAATAACCTGTGTAGCATCTTCATCCATCAGCCTGACCACGTATTCGGTCAAGCTCTTCAGTCCCAGTAGAGCTGAAGCCTTCTCTGCCTTAGCCTTGATTTCCTCATCAAGTCTCAGGTCCAGGCGTGCATTAGCCATATTTCACCCTCCATTTGTACGGATATCTTCCGTATAGGCAAAGCTTAGACCTGAGCGCTCCTATAAGCAAGTTGTACGGATAAATGACGGATTATTTAGTGAATGTAACTTGGCAAAGCACCAGAACTCAAGCCACAATCTTCACCGGCACCCGACGACTACCCCAAATACCCGGCTGCTGTTCAAACACACCGGCAACCGGTGTCCCACACTGCTGGCAGACCCCCTTGCCGTCAGACGCATCGACTCCCCATTCCCCCAGCACATACCAGTCACGCTCAACAAGCAGACTATGGCGATCTTCATGCCTGCCATGGCGACTGGCCGGTTAAACTAAAACTGCCACTGGTCCCCGGCCATGAAGGTGTGGGTACAGTCACGGAAGTTGGTGACCAGATCAGTCATATCAAACCGGGCGACCGTGTGGGTATTCCCTGATGTTTATTAAACTTGGGAAGAAAGCTCCGATGGTGGACCTGTTATGGGTATGAATCAATACTGGCCTTAAAGAAGAAACATAAAGTAAACTAATACCAATAATTATTGTCAAACCAACAATGATTCAGATAGTTGAATCATTTAGTAATCAGCTGGTAGATTGAAGGCAAACAAAATATGCAAACGCAGTCTACACAAACACATGAAGGGTGTTGCACTCTTGGCTGGTCCATCAGGGATATAGACTATCAAACCGTTGGTACAACTCTTGGCTGTGCTACAGGCTGTGCTACTGGATGCCTTATGGGTAAAACCCTTTCATATTGTTGTATTGGCTGCATGATCGGTAAGACAATTAATTATTTATGTCACAATAGGCATACCCTTCGAACTTTAGATAATTTCGCGAATGTGGAAGTATTGAATGAAACATCCAATCACTTCCAAAATAGAAATTCTTCAGATAAAGCTCCTGTCACTACTCAACCAAGTGATCAAAATCACCCTCATGCCAATTAAATCTGGACTCGTCAGCCGGCGCGTTCAGGAGGCTGTCCGAGAATAGCGTCCGGGTGACCCTGTAGCGAAGACGGCAGAAATTGAGGATATGTTAAGTAGTTAAAGAACTTGGGTGACGAATAATGTTCAAGTCAGTACAAACCTCGAAATTCAGGCCACAATCTTCACCGGCACCCGACGACTGCCCCAAATACCCGGCTGCTGTTCAAACACACCGGCAACCGGTGTCCCACACTGCTGGCAGACCCCCTTGCCTTCAGACGCATCGACTCCCCATTCCCCCAGCACATACCAGTCACGCTCAATAAGCAGACTATGGCACTGATGACAGCGGGTACTGCCACCGTCAGAATCATGGACATTGCCAGTGTAGGCGTAGCGAATACCATGATTCAGCGCTATTTGTCGGGCCATGGTCAGGGTAGCGGCAGGTGTATGGGGATGCTCCCGCATTTTCCAGTCGGGATGAAATGCGGTGAAGTGAATAGGAACGTCCACGCCCAGGTGTTCAACAATCCATTGACACATGTCGTTCAGTTCATGCTCGGAATCATTTTCCCCGGGAATCAGCAATGTGGTGATCTCAAACCAGACAGAGGTTTCATGTTTCAGATATTCCAGAGTTTCAAGAACCGGTTGCAGAGCGCCACCACAGATCTTTCGATAAAAATCTTCGCTGAACGCTTTTAAGTCAATGTTGGCTGCGTCCATATAGCGGAAAAACTCAACACGGGGCTTATCACAGATATAACCGGCAGACACCGCCACCGACTGCAAATTTCTTTCATGAGCCGCCTGGGCAACATCAATGGCATATTCCAGGAAAATCACCGGATCATTATAAGTAAACGCCAGTGACCGACAGCCCAGCTGTTCAGCCGTATCCGCCAGTTCCTCGGGCGATGCCTGATCGGCCAGGGTGTCCATCTCACGGGATTTGCTCATATCCCAGTTCTGACAGAATTTGCAGGCAAGATTACAGCCCGCTGTACCGAATGACAGAACCGGGGTTCCCGGAAGGAAGTGGTTCAACGGTTTTTTCTCAATAGGGTCAATACAAAAACCGGAGGAGCGGCCATAGCTGGTAAGCACAATCTGACCATTTTCACAGGCACGGACAAAACAGAGCCCCTGCTGCCCATCACGAAGTTTGCAGGCTCTCGGGCAAAGATCACATTGGATTCGCCCATCCTCAAGTGCATGCCAATAGTTTGTTGACACATTTGTGGACGGTGTTTTTTCCCTGAGCATGTTCCATCTCCAGACCAGGTTCACTGCCTGATTGTCATCCTGATGATAGTAGGGCCCCGATACGCTGAGCACACAACGAAACGTCAACAGGCCCTAACCAAGGCTATAATTATAGGCTCTGCCGACATTATTTGAGCGATGCAAATAAAGAGAGTGGTTTATTTCGCTTGAAATGTGCCGGTAGGCTCAGCCACTCCCGGGGGAGAACCCATAATGATTATTCGCCAACCCGCTGTAGCCGGAACCTTTTACCCAGACTCACCCAAAGCCCTGGCCAACACGGTCAAAGAGATGCTTAGCGATGCCCACCCCAGGGATTTCTCTCCGAAAGTGCTGGTTGTTCCCCATGCCGGCTTTATCTATTCCGGCCCGGTTGCGGCCAGTGCCTACCGCCTGCTGAATTCAATGCGCCGGAATATTCGCCGGGTTGCCCTGCTCGGCCCCAGTCACAGAGTTCCGCTGCAGGGTATGGCCCTGCCGGACTGTGAAGCCTTTGCCACACCGCTTGGTAATATTCCGCTGGATATTGAAGCCATGGAGGAACTGAAACAGTTCAGCCAGGTAGAGACCGTTGATGAAGCCCATACCCACGAGCACAGTCTTGAAGTCCAGTGCCCGTTTCTGCAGGAATGTCTGGATGACTTCAAACTGATTCCAATCGTTGTTGGCGACACCAGCCCTATAGCGGTCGCTGAGGTGATCGAACACCTCTGGGGAGAAGAGGAAACCCTGATGATTATCAGCTCCGACCTCAGTCATTACCACACCTATGAAGAGGCCTGTTACCGGGATAACCAGACGGTTAAAGCCATTGAACAGCTCAGCTGTAATTTAACCGGTGGACAGGCCTGTGGCTGCTATCCTCTTAATGGCATGTTGAAGGTTGCCCAGCACCGGGGAATGGATGTTATTACGCTTGATGTACGCAACTCCGGAGATACTGCTGGCGATAAAAGCAGGGTAGTGGGCTATGGAGCCTTTGTTATTCAATAGAGCGATTATTCTGCAGAATCCGCCCTGCACACATCCACAAACCAGACGCTCAACTGCTGTCAGATAACATGGAGCCGTTATTCAGTGGTCCCGTTGAGTGGCGATAAAAATCAGAAGGAGGCTATCAATGCCTCTAACGAAGGAAAACGGGAATTTTTACTGTGCAAATTGCCCCTACAGAAAGTCAGAAAAGAGAATTATTGCGCCTTGCCCGCAAGACCATCAGTGAAGGCTGTACCCGGAGCCTGCCACCGAAACCATTACCGGAAGAAGACCTGGCAGATTTCTTTCTGCAACAGGCCGCCAGCTTTGTAACACTGCAAAAGCGCGAGGAACTGCGGGGCTGTATCGGTTCAACCCAGGCTTACCGGACTCTGTTGGATGATGTGATTCACAATGCCTTCGCCAGCGCATTCCGAGACCCACGGTTTCCCCCGGTGACGGAAAGTGAGCTGACCGATATCAACATTGAAGTTTCCGTACTGACCCCTCAGGAACGCATGGACATTGCTGATGAGAAAGACCTTTTGCAGCAGCTGAATCCCGGCATCGACGGACTATTGATTCGCAACCCTCAATACAGCGCAACCTTCTTACCGCAGGTGTGGAAACAGCTGCCTGCCCCCCGGCAGTTTCTGGCCCATTTGAAAAGCAAAGCCGGTATGACTCCGGGGTTGTGGCCTGATGATATGGAGTGCTTTCGTTATCAGTGTATTAAGTTCAAAGAGAGGCGGCACTGAAGCAAGTAAATGGTTTCAATGAGTTTGACGTGTACAATCTCCGTTCACCCTGAGCGGAGTCGAAGGGTGCTTGGCACGATCTATCAGAGTCCGGAGTTTCCGCCTATAGGCCCTATGGGTCCTTCGATACTTCGACAAGCTCAGCACTCAGGACGAACGGAGTGCGGAGGCACGATAACCCGTCAAACTCATTGAAACCATGTACCAGGAGGCTGACAGAAAATAGACTGCCCGATGACCATGAGCTTTTAAGAGCACGCTTTTAATGAACCGCTCTTCTCTTAATAAAGAGCAAAGAGCGGCAATTCGATCAAACCACTTCAAACAGAAAGTGATTTTTCTTACCCAGTTTCACCAGGAAGAACCGATCATACATGGCACCCCGGGCTGCAAAGCATTCTGGCAGGTTCATATTATCTGCCGAGCCACGAGCGACACCATTAAAGAATACCGCGTTATTAGCCAGCGCATCTTTAACCTGCTTGCCTGATTTCACCATGCCGACTTCTGCAAACAGCTGCGTCATAGCCTGGCCTTCCAGCCCGCTGTGCTCGATGGTGGCACTGGGCAGGCCATCCTGCTTCAGCTGTTCCATATCGGTTTCTGACAGCTGGGTAATGTCCCCGGAAAACAGTGCTTCGGTGATGCACTCCGCCGCCTTGAGACCTTCCTCACCATGCACCAGGCGGGTAGCTTCACGGGCAAGAATTCTCTGGGCTTCCGGCCTGCCCTGACGCTCAGCATCCGCTTGCTCAATGGCCTCAATCTCTTCCATGCTCAGGAAGGTGAAGAACTTCAGGAAACGATACACATCGGCATCAGCGGTGTTCATCCAGAACTGGTAAAAGGCATATTGGGAGGTCTTTCGGGAGTCCAGCCAGACCGCACCGCCTTCTGTTTTACCAAACTTGGTGCCATCGGACTTGGTAATCAATGGTACCGTTAACCCAAAGGTACGGGCCTTATTCTGACGGCGGGCCAGGTCAATACCGCCAACAATATTACCCCACTGGTCACTGCCACCAATCTGCAGGGTACAGTCATAACGGCGGTTCAGCTCGGCAAAGTCCATGCCCTGCAGCAGGGCGTAGGAGAACTCGGTAAAGGAGATACCGGAGCCTTCCCGGTTCAGCCGTTGCTGTACCGACTCCTTGTTGATCATGGCATTCACCGCAAAGTGTTTGCCAATATCTCTCAGAAAGTCCAGAACATTGAGGTCGCCGGTCCAATCCAGATTATTGGCCACAACGGCGGAGTTTTCGCCGCAATCGAAGTCGATAAACTGACTCACCTGCCCCTTGATTTTCTCAACCCAGCCCGCCACCACATCCGGGGTATTCAGTTGACGTTCAGCCGCCTTGAAGCTTGGGTCACCAATCAGGCCGGTGGCCCCACCCACCAGGGCAATGGGTTTATGACCCGCCTGCTGGAAACGCTTGAGCACCAGCAATGGCACCAGATGGCCAAGATGGAGACTGTCAGCCGTAGGATCGAAACCACAATAGAGCACCCGGGGCTGTTCGCTCAGATGAGTGTCCAGTTCCTCAACCGCAGTGGTCTGCGCGATAAGCTGGCGGGCCTGAAGATCTTTCAGCAACGGGTTTTGACTATCGGACATTTGCCTTTTCCTGCGACGATTCGATGATTCAACCGGATTACTGCGGTGGATGCCAGGGGCTCTGACATCAAATCAAGCAACAACTCCCTGCTCCGGTGGACAGGAAACAATCAATAAAAAATCAAGCCGCCCAAAATACAACAAAACCGTGCCGGAACAAATGCCTGACCTCTAAATAAGGTAAATTTCAGTCTATTTTTCTTACCAGGCCTTTACTTGATCAGACTGGAACTTACGTTAATTCCTAACTGTCGAATCAATCCAGAGTGCCTGCGAATGTCTGATACATTGGCTGATTCATGCCCCGTAACGAATCTGTCCAATCGGGCACTGTTTGATATTTCTGCTAAATCTCCGCAATACCGGCACCATCATAGCGGGAGGAAAAGTCTTGGATTTGCCACAACCACTGTCGACACCAACAGCTTCAACCTACTCTGCTGCTCTACCGGCAACATCCGCTGCCTCCCAGGAAAAAGAACCTTCGTACAAATCTGGGCAGACGGGTTCAAATTTTTCCGCAGGTGATGCTGCCTGGGTGGTAATGCGATCCCTGTCAACAGCCGCCGAGTGTCTGAATTTTGCCTGCAGAAAAGTGGCCGTCCTGTCCAGTGTTTGTTTGGGTGGTTTTACCGGGCTGCTGCAATATGCCCATGAGAACCTGGGGGATAGAACGGTTCAAAAGGTACCAGTGGCAGAAAATAGCAGAATTGAACAACAACTCACTGGTGATAAACAGCCTGGAGATAAAGCACAGCAAGCGGCTTATCTCCAGAATCCCCCGGTGGAAGAGTACGTCAGGCAAGGTGCCAACAAGTGGAAGCACTATATGGAGTCCGGCACTTCACCGGATTCTGAATACACCTGGATGTACCTTGCCGGTATGGTCATATCCATAACCCTCTCCATATCTGTGCTGGGTATAGTGGGTACAATGCTTCTGCATACGCCGCACTGGCTGTTTAAGGCAGAACCTTATATCCATCTCAATACACCAACGCCCCCCTCGCCTCAATCACCCTTCCAGGCGGCTGCAACTCTGCCTTCTGACCATCCGGATAGGCAATCCCCAGCCCTTGATCCGGCAGCGGATAGCCGACCTCTTGATAACCCGGCCAGCCATCCCCCTGTCGAACTACCGCCAACCGCCGTAACCTCAAGCCAGAGTCCCCCATCATCGCCAGCAGTAGAAACAAGCCATAATAGCCAGGGCTCCCAACAGCAACCTGAACCCGAAAACCAACACCGCACAGCTTCACTACATGAGCCACTGACCAATGCTCAAACCACTCAGCAGTCAGCCACCTGTCCTGCACCCTTTCCACATTCGGAACAGCAACCCTTACTACAAACAAGCCCGCACTCACCTATTAACTCACCCACGGGCGATCGCATGCCAACATCCGTTTCAGTGCATAAACTCTGACGATGAACAGCCCTGCATTTTCATTCCGCCTTGGAAAGACAAACCACAAGGCAATAGAATGATTCGTGATAATCAAGACACTAATGAAAAAACAGGATAATTGGCCTTGTATTGACGTACCTTTTCTGACAGATATGATTTACGATATTTTTTATCGTTATAATTTACTGATCACCACACTGAAGACAGCGTTAAAATCTTAATGAATAAAGCCATCCCGAGGGGCGCAACACGAATCAACCAGCGCCTGAAACAGTTCCCCAGGCGACACTTGCTGCTGGCAAGTACCATCGCTGCCAGCGTCATGGGATTGATGGCTCTTCTACCTTCTGGTGACGTAGAAGCCAGGCGCAATGAAATCCCGATGTCCATTGACGCATTCCAGCCTCAGGAAGCCAACACTGAGCTGACCAGCAGCCCCACAATTCCCGAATCTTCCCCATTTGTCAGCAATCAGAACGCTGATCAATCAGAAACAGCTATCAAAGAAGCAGAACAGGAAGCAGAAGCCAAGGCTCTGGCAAAAGCCGCCTACGACCTGGAGCAAAAACTGGGAAAATGGCACAGTGTCACCATTAAATCTGGTGATAATTTATCGGTGTTGTTTAATAGCCAGGGATTAAATGCCAGTGTTGTTTACCAGGTTGCCAACACCCCCAAATATGGCGAAACACTGGCCAGCATACGTCCGGGGGAATCCCTGGAGTTCCGGATTAATCAGGAAGGAACCCTGACCCAGCTGCGCTACGTCAAGTCCAGGCTGGAAAGCATTTTCTTTAACAGGGAAGACGATGGCTACCGGGCAGAACAGGTAACCCTGTCACCGGAAATCCACCCCACCTATGCCAGCGGCATTATTGAAAGCTCTCTCTTCCTTGCCAGCCAGAAAGCAGGCCTGTCCCAGAATCTGACCATGGAGCTGGCCGGCATTTTTGGCTGGGATATCGATTTTGTTCAGGATATCCGCAGTGGTGACAGCTTTAATCTGCTCTTTGAAGAGAAGTACCTGGAAGGGGAAAAACTGGGCGATGGCAATATTCTGGTAGCCAGCTTCACCAACCAGGGAGAGACCTATACCGCCATCCGTTATACCGACAGCAACGGCGATACCAACTACTATACCCCGGACGGAAAAAGCATGAAGAAGGCGTTTCTCCGCACTCCGGTGGATTTTACCCGTATCAGTTCAAGATTTAACCCCAACCGTCTGCACCCGGTGTTCAAGACCAAACGCCCTCACCGGGGGGTCGATTATGCCGCCCCGATGAATACCCCGATTAAAGCCGCAGGCGATGGCCGTGTGCAGTTCTCCGGCTGGCAGAATGGTTTTGGCAATGTGGTATTTATTCAGCACCCGAATAATGTGGTGACTGTGTATGCCCATGCCAATAAACTGGCCGGTCTGAAAAAAGGCCAGAGAGTTCGTCAGGGCCAGACCATAGCCTATGTGGGCAAAACCGGCTGGGCCACCGGGCCTCACCTGCATTATGAGTTTCGTGTGAATGGCGTGCACAGAAACCCGATGACGGTTAAGCTCCCGGATGCAGCCCCTATCGCCAAAAACGAAATGGCTAACTTCCGGAAAAAATCCGAACTGATGATAGCCAGGCTTGAGAAGCACAGGGAAACGCTGCTGGCCACGCAGTAGCCCTGCAAGTGATTGAAAAAACCGTAATGTGGGCACGTAAGGCGCAAAGCCATCTGGCTGTTTATTTTGCGCTTCACTGTCTTTGTCGTTAACCATAATGTCCCGATAAACCTTCCTTCCAGAGGCGAACCATGTCTGATATCTATATAGGGCTTATGTCAGGTACCAGCCTGGACGCCATGGATGCTGCCGCTGTTCACTTTGCTGGAAAGAGTCCAACACTCCTGGCCCACCACAGTACTGAGTGGCCCACTGAGTTGAAGCAAAAAATTCAACAGCTCTGCCAGCCTGGTCATGATGAAATCCGTCTGCTGGCGGAAGTGGACCCGGCCATTGCTTATGTCGCTGCAGAAACGGTCAATGGGCTTCTGAACAAAGCAGGACTGAGTGCTGATCAAATCAAGGCCATTGGCAGTCATGGCCAGACCATCAGACACATACCCGAGTCAGGCTACACCCTGCAGATCGGTGACCCTAATATCCTGGCAGAGCAGACCGGCATTACCGTTATTGCCGACTTCAGACGCCGGGATATGGCCGCCGGTGGTCAGGGAGCCCCACTGGTACCCGCCTTTCACCGTGCGGTTTTTACCAGCGAAACCGGCCACCGGGTAATCGTCAACATTGGCGGTATCAGCAATATATCGATCTTGCCCGCTGACAACGGTGAGCAAAAACCGGTAACCGGCTTTGATACCGGCCCCGGGAACCTTTTAATGGACTATTGGTGCCAACAGCAATGGGGGCAACCTTATGATAAGGATGGCTTTCATGCTGCCCGGGAGCCCTATGACCCGATCCTGCTGGAAACCATGTTAAGCGATCCCTTTTTCCGGTTACCCGCTCCCAAAAGTACCGGCCGGGAACTGTTCAACCCGGCCTGGCTCAACGCAATGCTCGAAGGCTTTCGTGGGCTGTCCCCTTCCACCATACAGGCAACCCTCTGTCGCTTAACCGCTCGTTGCATTGCCGATGCCATACAGCAACATGCCCCCGATACCGATGAAGTGTTTACCTGCGGCGGCGGTGCCAATAACAGCGCCCTGATGGCAATGCTGAAAGAAGAAATGCCCGGCATCAAGCTGGGATCAACCTCGGAGCTTGGTGTTGATCCTCAGTGGGTAGAAGCGATCGCCTTTGCCTGGTTAGCAAGACAGAATATGTTGCAGCTACCCGGCAACCTGCCTGCGGTTACCGGGGCATCGGGTTTGCGTTTGCTCGGTGGACGTTATTACCCGTGACAGCGGCAATGCATTACACGATGGCTTCTCCACAAACCGCTGTGCCCGCAGAGTCGACCGGAAATGTACTGATAACCTCCACCAGTGTCTGAACCAGCAGTTCTCTCTGTTCAGGAGTATCATCAGGGAATCTGCCAGTAACCATATTATTGATGGATTGCCTGATTCTGACTTCATCTCCGACTCCAACATTGTTGGCAAATGCCTTGAAATCCAGGTAACTCATTTTGGACACGTGCCGCTTAAAGGCCTGGCTTACCTCAGGCTCAAGGGACTCAAAGGCATTATCTTCAATAAATTGATACAGTCTGTCAGCATCATTCCCTGCACAGGGGTAGAATGCCGTCTCATCAAACGGTTCATCTGCTATCAGCAGGGCAGGTGAACCACTACGATTGGAAGACATATTCACCATATCGAGACTTTCTGATGGAAAAGCAGCAGGCACAGGCATAACCTCGGCTTCAACATTGACTAAACAGGGTAAAAATGGCTGAAATTCTTCCTCATCACTGTCATAGGAAAGTGGATATTCCACATTAACTGAAGAACCGGCATCCTGATTAACGCTTTCCACATCCCATGACCCGGCTTGCTGATAATCCGCTTTCAGCAGCAGGTCAGGCCTGGTATCGCGGTTGACTGATTCCCTTTGCCGAAGGGTTGAAATATCTTCCATGGAAATTTCAACGGACTTGCTGTTATTTATTTGATCTTTAGGGCCAGATTCTGAATCCAGAATTTTACTGCTCTGACTTTTATCCGTTTTTTTGGTATCACTGCCGGAACAAAAGCGTGTCAATAAAATACCTGCAACCCCCACAGTGATAAAAAATAATCCAGCGACGTATAATCCGCCAATACCGGAAGAGTCCTCATTATTCTGTGCTGAGGAAGCAGAGATAGCATCTTGTAATGATGCCGTAGTGTTTTTATTAAAGGCCAGATTTGAGGGAGGTGTTGAATTGTAATGGTTGCCAGTTGATGAAGAACTCTCATTCAAGCTAAAAATACCACTCCCGGCAGCGAGCAGAAGTGCCAGCCCCACAAGTGCCAGACAGGTTCCTCCACATATAGCCTCAAGGGTTTCATCCGTTTTTTTCCCCAGCAAGATTGCCTGACAACCGGGTTGGGTCACTTCTCTTTGCGATATGGCTTTACTGTGACTCTGGACTCCGGGTTCCTCGATCGGCTCCGTTCTGCAGTTAACAACGGCGTCTGAATCCTCCTTTACCACGGCCCTGGTTCCGGTAAACCCTTTAGATTCAATGGCGTCTTGTGAAGATGATGGCTTCAGGGTGCCATCAGCAGGATCAATAGCCTGTTGATACTGAACT
Source organism: Endozoicomonas sp. ALE010 (assembly GCF_049310165.1). Lineage (NCBI taxonomy): Bacteria > Pseudomonadati > Pseudomonadota > Gammaproteobacteria > Oceanospirillales > Endozoicomonadaceae > Endozoicomonas > Endozoicomonas sp. ALE010. Next base: position 42,069 of record NZ_JBLYNV010000033.1, read on the forward strand.
TCATTACCTGAAGCTGTGCCTGTAATGCCCATAGTACTTTATTACCTGATTATCAGTATTTTTTTCATAAGATGAGAATCAAAACAATCCAAACAGCATTTAAGCAAATAATCTGCACAGGATCCTTTTGTTTCCTAATAAAAGAAAATAAAACAATACTTTTATAAAAATTATTAGTCATAAACTATAATTTAATATTTCAATAATTAGATAATTACATGAACAAAGTTAACGTAGACTCAAATATCATTCTTGGTTATTCCCGATTACAGGATTTTCTAACAGCACATTTAATACCAACCAACAACTTCAATTAACAGTTTAAAGCTTCTGAATCGCCCGGTTCTGCTGAAATTGTGCCCTTCTCGCTTGCAGTGGCTCACGGGCAGTCGGGAACAGCTAAGGTTTCCAAAGAGTTTTACATCGTTATTGCTGATATCCATATCAATCATTTATGCATTTTTGACATAAATAGTAAGCGACTTGTGTCAGGAGGGAACTTTTATAAAGTATGAGAGGTCTTAAGCTTTAATTCAATATCTCAATAATTCAATAATTCAATAATTCAATGTACATATCCGATTTTGACTCAATTTTCATTTCTGACTACTCATGGTTACAGGAGTTTCTGGATGAACACTCAATACCAAATGATCCTTTAGATTCACAGCCAAGTATGGCTGGCCACTCTATACAGACACCTGACTCATTCTATGATGGGTATTTAAATCAGGATGTAATAGATCTGGACACACTACCGGCTCCACATTCACTGAGTGATTTTTCAATTTCTCATTTACCATCCACAACAAAATTTGAGCAAATAACCCATAAGTTGTCTCCGGAAAATTCATTAGCTGTTTTTTCTCAGCCACCATCACGTCCAGTTGTTCAAGTTGATCCATTAAATAAAGACCCACAAGAGCAAGTTACAATTGAAACCAGTCAGTTTAAAGCACATGAATCGTCCGGTTCTGATGAACCTCGGCTCCTCACGCTCGCTGTACCTCACGAGCAATCCGGGAAAATCAAGGCTGCCAAAGCCCGGGCACAGTCCGAGAAAAAGAAGGATTGCCGGAAGGCTTACGAGCAGTCCGAGAAAGGGAAGGCTGTCAAGAAGACTTACCAGCAGTCCGAGAGAGGGAAGGCTGTCAAGAAGACTTACCAGCAGTCCGAGAGAGGGAAGGCTGTCAAGAGGACTTACCAGCAGTCCGAGAAAGGGATGGCTGTCACGAAGACTTACCAGCAGTCCGAGAAAGGGAAGGCTACCAAGAGGGCTTACGGACAGACCGAGCAACGGAAGGCTTATATTAAGGCTTACTACAAAGTTCTCAGGAATACCGGTGATAAAGAACAAGCAAAAATCGCTGGTAAGCAAGCTGCCGCCTTGGTAAGGAATAAAGCAAAAAATAATGGGCTTGAATCTACCTCTATGCCCCGAAAGAGGTAGAAGAGACCGTTACACTGACTACGAAATACTCGCTTACGGCATGGGATGAGTCTTTACCGGGCAAGAGTCGAACCTGCTTTCAACGAATGACTTCAGCTCATGGAGCCTCACACATCCTTGGGCTTAGGGCCTGTCGCGAAGGAACTTTTATAAAGAGAAGTGATCAGTGATCCAAAGTATTATTGAATAATTCAGTCATCCCATGTTGAGCAATAACAATAATTTACGACAAATCTGTTTTTGCGGCCTCCTTGGCCTGGCTCCTGTCGCCCATACTCAGGCCAATGATCAATCACGCCCTGCCGTTTATCAACAAATGCCTGTTTCTTTAGCTTCCCCTCAGCCAAACAATTTAACTAATGGTCCGGAAAGGTTATCCAACCGCAATCCAGCGGCAAAAGACTCAAAGGGCAAAAAATTTACATGCAGCCGTAAAGAGTGTGGTGAAACATTCAGATTTGATATTGAACGTTGCCTGCACGAGAGATCGGTTCATCAGATTACAAAAAACTATAAATGCCACGTATGTAAAAAACGGTTTACTCAAAAAGCTGGTTTAGAAAGACATGCCTCTGTCCACTCTGGGGTTAAACCATATCTTTGCCTGATATGCGTTAAATCTTTTTCTCAATCTTCTAACTTATATACTCATATAAAAAACTGCCATCAGATTCAGCCTGTAAATCATGATAGCTGGGTTAAAATTGAGGAACATGGGTAAGTAGTTCAGTCAGGGCCAGACCATGAAAAACTGTTGGTATACACTGATCACCTGCTGCCTGGTTTTGTTTTCCCTGCAAACCAGTGCGCACCATGAGCCGAATATAAGCCGTCCTGTAGTAATCAAACCTGAGCCATGGAGCCCCCATACCTTACTGGTATTTGGGGACAGCCTCTCAGACAGTCATGGTGATGATTTTCATACACCTGATTCAGCGCTTTCTACCTTCAATCTGCTGAAAACCCTGAGGGGGGATTTCAACCCGATGGTCGAAGAGCCACCCATTGATCTGAGCCAGTTCTTCTCCCGCGCCAGCAGCATCCGGAATATTAAACAAACATTTGCACTTTATCGGATAGAACTTCAGGCAGAAAAACGTGAACAAAGCTTTATCCGGCGGCTAATGACCGGGTTGGAAGAGCATGCTGTGAACCAGCTGGAATCACTGCTGACGAACATACTGGCAGGCCTTGAATACATGGAACAGAAGCTGGACAGTCCCCTGCTCGGGGCGGTACAACGCACCACCCGCTTTCTCCGCACTATTCAGCATTCCTATATTGCCCGTCAGATGCCTTCCATCAAAAGTATCAGCAGACTTCTGGCCAATAAGACCGAGGCCCTGGGTGAAATTATCAGGGCAGACCTGTTCTCTATGATTCCTGCCGTGGCTGAAGAGACCTTACTGTCAACCACCAGCCAGTTTGCAGACCAGATCCCTCTCCTGCCGGACAGCCAGCACTACGAAAAAGGGAAGTGGACCACCGGCAGAGAGATGGATTTGATGTGGCCCGAGGTGCTGGTCAGAATGATGTCATACCCGAATCAGCACAAAGTGAACCTTGATAACCGGGCCATGGCAGGCAGCTGGATACTCTGTGCTGAAAGTAAGCTGGGCAGACCCGGTGCCTTCCTGAGTTCTGTGGAGGGGGTCATGGATGCTGTTGTCACGCTCTTTCAGGGCAGCCTTATACCCCCTTGTGAGGGTCTGATTGTGCAGTCCTATCTGAGTGAGCGCAATGGCAAGGTCGGTAAAGACACTTCCAGCCCACTGATCCTGCCGGACACCCTGGTGGTCTTTTTTAATGGCGGTAATGATTTCCTGAATAACTGGCAGGAACCTGACGATATTGCCCAGGAACAGGCTCAGGATATTTACAATGTGCTGCAAGCAGGTGCTCAGCGGGTTATCGTGTTTTCACTGCCCGATATCACTTCCACACCCAGGTTTCTTAACGCCCCCGAACGACAGGAGTTGCATGAAAAATGGCGGGTATACAATGCCAGCCTGAGTATGAGAATCAACCTGCTAAGGGAATCATTTCCTCAGCACTCTGGTTATCGTGTCATGAAAATTGATGGTGAAGAAATGTTTGAAGTTCTGCGACAAGATCCTCAATGGGATTTTGTGCACCCTATTCTGAATATTCCGATACCGGGTATAGATGACGATGGAGAGGTTGAAATAGATCGCCGGGCCCTTATTGCACAAAAGCGAAAAGAGGCTGAACAGCAGCGCAACATTTTTACCCGGGAACTGCTAAACAATGCGGCATTTGATGACAGCTGGCACCCCGTCTGCAATCATCTGTCTCAGATAGCTCCGGGAAAAACAGCATTTTACAGCGACAGTGTGCATCCGAGTGCAGAGGCCCATTATGCCATTGCAGAACAAGTGTGTCAGATCCTGGAAGACCGGTTTAACATTCCCTGCGATACCAGCAACTACCCTGAGGCACTGGCCATAAAAGAGGCACAACATCGCAAACATCAATTGGTTTTAAGTAATTAATGCCAGGAGGTTGAAAACAATTGTCCTGACAATCAGGGCAGATAAAACCGACATTACTCGACTTGACATTTATTTTTCATGGGCTTTTATAGTGGCATTGTGCAAGTTGATCAAGACTATCTGGTTACAAAATGCGAGCATGTCAAGGTAATCCCCAATTTGATGAATACAGTAGTAGATCAATTAGCAGGCCGGGGTCCCAGCGTCAGATTGATGTCGGTACATGGCATACTAATTCAGTTTCCGTAGAAGAAAATGTAGCCCACTCTATTCAAGCCTTACCTGAGGGTGGCAAGCAGGAATCAGCAACAACATCAGCAAAAAAGCCATTAGAAGACAGGCAAATATCACCAGGTTTTCAGGTAACACACTCCCCGGACGGGAACGCTGCAAGGTGTCCGGTTACCCCTGTCTTTGTTGAATCAAAGGGGCAGAGGTACAAGCTGATGCAACTGCCCGACTTCGTTAAACTGCGTGACTTCGCCGGGAGCCAGGATGGCAAGTGGACAAAAGTCTATGAGGATAGCCAGAAAGCTCTTCTCGTGGAGTCCAGGCCAGAGGATCTGAAGCCTGGTGAGAAAGGCTCCGGATTCAACATTGTCCGTGCAACTGTCCAGTGGGACGATATTAATCCCGAAACGCTGTTCAACACACTGCATGATGCAGACTACCGCAAAACCTGGGACAAGAAGATGGTTGAGGGGCGCGACATCTGTCAGCTGGATTACCGGAATGACATTGGATACTACGCAGTGCAACCCCCTTGGCCGATCTCGAAACGTGATTTCTGCAACATGCGCTCCTGGATGGAATTTACCAACGGTGAGTATATCATTATGAACCACAGCGTGGACCATGCAGACTGTCCTGAGCGGGAAGGATTTGTAAGGGCTCGCTCATTTATCACTGGGTATTACATGATACCGACCCATTGTGGCGGGACTAAACTGATATTTATCTCGCACTCTGATCCAAAGGGTTCCATACCGGCGTGGCTGGTTAACAACCTCTTGGGCAAGGTGATTCCTGACACTATTACTAACTTGCATGATTGTGCCCTGAAATACGATACCTGGGCTTCAGAGAACCATGGCTCTGATACAAAATATAAATGGCGTACACCAAAGATCGACTGGAACGACTTTACCCGGGAAGTCCAGGATAATTATGATGACTGATCCTTATGAGTGCGTTCGTGTCTTCTCAGATTTTGCTTCGTGATATATCCCCTATCGCAACCCCCAAACTCACATGGAAATGGATAAGCTTTTCTTCGCCCGGCTTACGTTTGATGCCAGGGTCATAAGGCTTGTCTTGAGCTATTACCTGTCGGTTAAAAGATGCTGAGGCCGATGCTGTTTGCCCGATGGCCTTAGCCAATAAAAATTGAGCGATAGCTTCAATTTTTGAACCTGATCCGGAGGCTTTGACATACCTTGAATTCATATTATTTTAGATTTAGCTCCATGGCAAAACTCTTACCGAATTCACGAACTCTCATTTAAATGACTACGTTCATGTAATTTCATCTTGTTCTTTGTGATAAATCTCCTGCCACAATCCACAAACTCACATTTAAATGGCTTATAGCCCGTATGAATGCGTCGGTGTACTTGCAGATTTTGACTCGTGGTAAACTTCTTATTGCAGTCCACATACTCACATTTATATGGCCTCTCCCCCGTATGAATGCGTCGGTGTACTTGCAGATTTTGACTCGTGGTAAACTTCTTATTGCAATCCACATACTCACATTCATATGGTCTCTCCCCCGTATGCATGCGTTGGTGTCTTTTTAGATCAGACTTCCTGGCAAACGCTTTTCTGCAACCCTCAGAATCACATTCATACGGCCAATGCCCCGTATGAATGAATTGGTGTGCTTTTAGATCATAATTCCTGGCAAATGTTTTTCTGCAACCCGCAAAATCACATTTAAACGGCTTCAGCCCCACATGAGTACGTTGGTGTACTTGCAGATTATTGCTTCGAGTAAATGTTTTACCACAACCATCCCATCTACATCGATAAGTTTTTCTTTCTTTTAATGGCAGGGCTACTTTACTGGGTGGCTGGTACTCCTGTTCACTGGTCTGCAAGTTTTGCCCATAACATTCAACCAAGGGGTAAAACTCGTAGCGTTGACTGTTCTGACCCGATCCTGAAAACTGTTGACCCTGTCTGCCAGAAACCGGGTTTGCAAGGGTGGTTAATGTGCATCTTTTCTCGCTGAAGTCTTGAGTGACACGCTTTTCTTCGCCGGGCTGACGTTTTAAGCCAGGGTAATAAGGCTTGTCTTGAGTTCTTACCTGTCGGTTAAAAGATGTTGAAACCGATGCTGTTTGCCCGGAACTGGCCTTAGTTGCTAAAAATGGAGCGATAACTTCAACTTTCGAACCGGGCTGGTTAGCCGTGACATTAACTGAATTCATGAATTTGTCATCTTTTTTGATTGATACTTGAATTATGACATATTCATGGTTGTATGATGCTTCATCCGGAATATGGATAAATCATCCGACTCCAGGAGGCTGCATTGAAAAGTAATGATGCCCGCTTTTGCATGCATCATTACGTCCCATCAAGACAATTTTCAGGCGTGCATTTCCGGATTAAATAAGCTGACCATTGGCGGATATCTGAACATCAATGTTGCCACGGACGGCATTAGAGTATGGACACACCTGATGTGCAACCCGAACCAGTTCCAAAGACTGCTCCCGGGGTAAATCCAGGTTTACTGTCAGACTGACAGTAAGTGCAAAGCCACCACTGGCATTCGGGCCAATGCCCACTTCGGATGTGACCGGGGCAGCTTGCAAAGCTACCTTGCTTTCACGGGCAACATGAAGAATGGCGTTTGAGAAGCAGGCAGCGTAACCCGCGGCAAACAGCTGCTCAGGATTCGTCGCCGCACCAGTACCACCCATTTCTTTTGGGTAGGACAGCTCCAGATTTAACATACCATCGTCTGTTTTTACCTGTCCGTTACGACCAGCCAGAGCAGTTGCCTGAGTTTTATAGATAGAAGTCATGGTAATATCCTTTGCCATTTATATTGTGAACAACTTAATTGCTGACAATATTTTATCTGAAAAAGAGCGAAAGACAAGTATATTGTGTGCAATTTATTTTATGGGTGCGGCTGATGGCTCTTTGTGAACAGAAAACTCAACTCTCTGCGGAAGAGCACATGTTGCTGGATCATCAGGTGTGTTTTCCGCTTTATAGTGCATCAAATGCCGTGGTTCGGACTTATCGTCCATTACTGGATAAGCTGGATCTGACGTATGCCCAATATCTGGTGATGATGGTGTTGTGGGAAAATGATGGCATCAGTGTAAAGGATATTGGCGCAAGACTGCATCTGGATTCTGGCACATTAACCCCTCTTTTGAAGCGGCTGGAGGGCAAGGGCCTGGTCGAACGTGGACGCAGTGAGCAGGACGAACGCGTGCGCGTGTTAAAACTGACTGAGGAAGGAACCGGATTAAAAAAAGAGGCGTTGCAGGTGCCTGCTCAAATGAAGTGTAAAATCCAGCTTGACCTTGATGAATTAATCACTTTAAAAAAGCTGTGCGAAAAAATAGTTGCAACGCTGTAGAACATTAATGCAAAAAAGGCCTGACACCCCTGCAATGCACACTCTCTGCCCGGGAAAGACATACCAGTGCCTTCAGGATGTGACACAACCGTTAAACACTGTGCCGTCGACTCAATGTCTGGCGGGCAACGTCGTTGCCGGGATTATTAGATAACCTGACGTTATTATCCTGATCGTTGGTTTCCAACCACTGATTGATTGAGGCTGCTGTGGGAGTAACGGTGTGATTATCTGCACCCGGGAACAACGCATTCAAACCATTGGTAACATTTCGCACACCATCGACAACCGCCAATAATGAATGGTGAATTGAATACCCACATAAGTAACCCAGGCCTGCGCCAACCGCACTGGAAGCAGCCAACGTCACCAATCCTGGATCCTGGACTTTTTTAATGCAAATAAGAAACCCTGCGAACACCCCATAGCCTGTAAGTGCTTTTACCAGGTTAGGTGTTTCAGCTTGCTGCCCGGAAGTAGCAGGCGTATAAGAAATGCTTATGTTCATTATTCTTTTCCTCAGGATCACGAAAGTCTCAGAGTAGCACAAGAGACAGACTGTCATTAATTTGGAGGCATTGTCGGCACTGATTACCAGGGTAAAGGTACCGGTCAGGCATTGATCCACTTTGGCCTGCGTACATTAAAAGACAATGGCACAGAGTTGGTATTCACCTATGGTGATCCTGATTACTACTGTCGAACAGGTTTTGCGCCTGTCAGTGAAACCGTGATCAAAGCACCACTGCCGTTGTCCCATCCGGAAGGTTGGTTAGGCCAGTCGCTGGTTAGTAAGGAGATTGAGCCAATCGCTGGCAAACCACACTGTGTCGAGGCGATGAATAAGCCGGACATCTGGTAATCAAGTAACAGGGTAGTCAATATCTGCCGCTGTCAAGAATGATGTAATACGATCGTGCAAAATAATCATGGTATTAGGCACAGCATCAGCATCACGGATGATTTTCTCCACGGCATAAGCCGTTTCAACATTCTCAGGCCAGGGCTTGCGAAACCTCAGGGCTGATATCCAGGAGGCTGACCGAGAATAGCGCCCGTAGCGAGGATGGCAGAAAATTGAGGATAAAAAGTCGGAAATTTTTAGTGAATAGTGGTTCTATTTGCTAAAAATTTCCGACTTTTTAGACCAATTTGCTGCCACCGCAGTAGGGCAGTCTATTCTCGGTCAGCCTCCCAGGCATGGTGACAACATGCCTGGCCTCCAAAACTTTCACAAAAGTGCTTTGGCAACATTAGCAGCGAATAATGGCTGAAATACTTTTCCGGGGGACATCAAAAGCCCCCCCTACTCGCCTGAAACTGGCTGGTTATGCCTTCAATTGCACAAATCCGGCCCTGATCACGGCTTCAGGAAATCCGATAATTTTCAACTAAAATAAGGATTTACCATAAGGAAATAGCATTTTTTCATCTTTGTCGGGAACTTGTTACTGATAAAGCGTTCCAAATAAGTAAGGGGGCATAAGTCAGCAGAGCCGTTTCACTTTCATATTGAGAGGAGAATGTATGATGCAGAAAAATTTAGCCCCTCAAATACTGATTGCCCTGATACTGGGAATGGCCACTGGTATCATTATCCAGTTGGCTGCCTCTCCCGAAGGTATTATCCAGAAATATCTGGTCAGTGGCCTCTTTCATGCCGTTGGTGTGATGTTTGTGGCAATGATTAAAATGCTGGTTGTCCCCCTTATTTTTGTCTCCATTGCCCACGCTGTGTGCAGCATTAACGACATCACCCAAGTCGGTAGACTGGGGGTTAAAACCTTTGGCATCTATCTGGGCAATACATTTTTTGCCATCCTGTCAGCCATTGTTATCACATTGATGGTGGCACCGGGTACCGGAGCCAATCTTGGCCACGTTGACCAACTGGTTCGCTCTGGCCAGTCTGAACTCCCTTCACTGCTGAATATGATTATTAACGTGGTACCAGTGAACCCCTTTCAGGCGTTGGTAGAAGGCAATATTCTGCAAATCCTGTTTATGGCAATCATTACCGGGGTTGCCATAAAGAAGCTGGAAAACCACGAAACCCACAGTGTCAGCAATGCTATTTCACTGGCCAACAGCGTGATGATGAAACTGATTGGCATGGTCATGAGTATGGCTCCCATCGGGGTTTTCTTTCTGACCGCCAAACTGGCTGCCACATTAAACGGCAGCAGCATTTTAAGTGTGCTGTCCTATGTGCTGACCTGCCTGCTCATTATGTGCCTCTGGCTGTTTGTTATTTATCCGGTGCTGATCGGGCTGGTGATTAAACGTTCCCCTCTGGTGTTTATCCGTCACACCCGTGAACAGGTCATTTTTGCCCTCTCTACTGCCAGCTCTAACGCTTCGATCCCCATTACCTATCAGACACTGATCGAAAAGTTCCAGGTCCCAGCACATATCGCCGGCTTCACGGTTCCCCTGGGAGCCACCATTAATATGTCCGGTTCTGCTATCTATATGAGCGTTGCCGCCCTGTTTGTGGCCAACGCCTGGCATATTGACCTGAGCCTTCTGGAAATGGGCACCATGGGCTTCACCACCTTCCTTCTGGCCGTTGCTACTGGCGGTATACCCGGCGGTGCAGCAGTCTCCACCGGAGTACTGTTACACACCATGGGGCTACCCGTTGAAGCCATGGCGATTATTCTGGCGACTGACCGGATTACCGATGCCGGCTGCACGGTCACCAATGTTGTTGGCAACACGGTTGCCGGCATTCTCTGCTCAGTGGGCGAAGCCCACCCTGAAGCCGACGAAGATAGCTCAACAGTCAGTGAGAGAGCTGCCATCGATGCTGATGCATTACCGGGCAAACCTGATGTTTGTTAGAACACATTTTTTCCACGGAATATGATGAATACTGGTCTTATGTTTAATAATGAACGTCCATTAAAGACAAGGACGATAAACTGGTATAATCTGCCGGATATTTAATAATTGGGTATGGACCATGCATAGATTTCACGGCCTGTACGGTATTACCGATAGTCAACTGCAACCCGATGACAGAATACTGTTCGAAACGGTAGAGCAGGCTCTGATGGGCGGTATGAAAATCCTGCAATACCGCGATAAAAGCCTCGACTCCGGTAAAAGACTGCGACAGGCCGGAGCATTGAAGGTTCTCTGCCATCAATACCAGGCCATGCTGATCATCAACGATGACATTGAGCTGGCCCTTGATGTGGAAGCCGATGGCGTTCACCTTGGCCAGCAGGATGACAGTATTGCCGATGCCAGAGCCCGGCTGGGTGATTATGCCATTATCGGCATCAGCTGCGAGGGCTCTCTGGAAAAGGCAAAAGCGGCTGCTGAACAGGGAGCCAACTATATTGCCTTTGGCAAGTTTTTCCCCTCCCGAACCAAACCCGATGCTAAAAATGCCGAGCTTGCCATTCTGACCCGGGCACGGGAAATGTTTGACCTGCCCATCGTCGCCATTGGCGGCATTACCACGGACAATGCTTCTGAGGTGATTTCTGCCGGTGCTGATATGGTTGCCGTCGTTAATAACCTGTTTGCGGCACAGAATATCCGGGATCGGGCCCGGAATTTTATAGCTCTGTTTAACGATACACAGCGTAAAGCTGTTTAACCTTCCACAGTTGCACAATAAAGAATAGCGGCCAAAACCCCGGGGTTAAGCCGCACAGCCTATGTTAAGGAATTGCCACCATGTCTCGTTCTGAACAACTTTTTGACGATGCCCAGACGGTCATCCCCGGGGGAGTAAACTCACCGGTCAGAGCATTTAAAGGAGTTGGCGGCAAGCCCATCTTTTTTAAAAAAGCCCGTGGCGCGCATCTTTATGATGTGGACGGCAGGGAATACATTGACTACATCGGCTCCTGGGGCCCCATGATCCTCGGCCACAACCACCCGGATGTGATCGCTGCCGTGCGTGATCAGGCCCTGGCTGGCATGAGCTTTGGTGCACCCACGGAGCTGGAAACCCGACTCGCCAAGATGGTACGGGCGATGGTGCCCTCCATGGAGCTGCTGCGCATGGTCAACTCCGGCACTGAAGCAACCATGAGCGCCATTCGTCTGGCCCGGGGCTTTACCGGTCGTGACCGAATCATCAAGTTTGAAGGCTGCTACCACGGCCACTCCGACTCACTGCTGGTAAAAGCCGGTTCCGGTGCCCTGACCCTGGGTGTGCCCAATTCACCGGGAGTGCCCGCTGCACTGGCGGAAAAAACCATTACCCTGACCTACAACAACCTTGCCGAGGTGGAAGAAACCTTCCAGCAGGTTGGTGATGAAATTGCCTGTATCATCATTGAACCGGTGGCTGGCAACATGAACTGTATTCCACCCGTTCCCGGTTTTCTGGAAGGCTTGCGCAAGCTGTGTGATGAATACGGCACTGTCCTTATATTTGATGAAGTCATGACCGGTTTCCGGGTTGCACTGGGTGGTGCCCAGGCCTATTACGACGTAACGCCGGATCTGACGACACTGGGTAAAATTATTGGCGGTGGTCTGCCCGTGGGTGCTTTTGGTGGTCGCCGGGAGATTATGGAGCACCTGGCACCACTGGGCCCTGTTTACCAGGCCGGAACACTCTCTGGTAACCCGCTGGCCATGGCTGCCGGTCTGGCCACACTGGAAAATCTGTCTACCCACGGCTTTCATGAATCCCTGACGGAGAAAACCACGGTACTTCTGCAAGGTCTCAGAGAAAAAGCAGAAGCCGCCGGTATTCCTTTTACCACATCCCAGGTAGGCGGCATGTTTGGTCTATTTTTCACCGACCAGCATCATACCGACAATACCATAGACAGCTTCACCAAAGTGATGGCCTGTGACACCGGGCGCTATGCCAAATTCTTCCATGGCATGCTGGATAATGGCGTATACTTGGCACCCTCAGCATTTGAGGCTGGATTTATATCCATAGCCCATGGTCAGGCAGAGCTGGACGCTACATGGAGTGCGGCAGAGAAAGCATTCGCCCGATTATCCTGAGTCCGGAAGGCTGATCTTCGGAGTATTTTATTAAATGACTGGTTAAGCAATTTTGCAAACAATGAGTTCTCTGGCTATTTCCGATGCCGTGCTGGCCTTTGCCTGCCTTTTTGCTGTTTTTCTTATGGCACAGCAAAAGAGTTTCGCTGACGTTCATCGCTTTTCTGCCACTGCTGCCTTGCTGGGATTCCTGCTAATGGCGCTGGCATCCATTACTGGCAGCCTGCGTTATGGTATCTCCAGTGCCTGGTCAGGCCCCCACGAGATGCTGGTGAATGCTGCCATGTTTCTTGCGCCGCCTCTGACCGGAATTGCCACCTGTCTTGGCGTTAGCGTCAGCAGCTGGAGTCGGGCCGCCTGGGGTCGGCTGATACTGGGTGTGTGCGTGGTTTACGAAGTCTGTCGATGGTACGGTTTAGACATTATTTACCGTGACCTGCAAATGGCTGTGCTACTGATTTTCGCGTCATTTCTGCTATTGCGCTCAACGGTGGAGTCCGGGCCGAAGTGGCTGATCATCGCTTCTGTTACCAGCTATTTTACCGGCGCGCTGATCATCGGTACTGAAGGCACACTGGCTGGCTATCTGAGGCTGGATTTATTCCGGTACCTGATTGGACTGGGCAACCTGCTGTTGAGCAGTGGACTGTATCTGCTCTTTAAAAACCGGTATCAAAACGACAACGACAAGCAGTTATCGGCCTGAGCCTTATCAAGCCGGGAACCTAGTACATGGTTTCAATGAGTGTGAAGGGTTGTCGTGCCTCCGCACTCCGTTCGTCCTGAGTGCTGAGCTTGTCGAAGTATCGAAGGACCCATAGGGCCTAAAGGCGGAAACTCCGGACTCTGATAGATCGTGCCAAGCACCCTTCGACTCCGCTCAGGGTGAACGGAGATTGTACACGTCAAACTCTTTGAAACCATGTACTAGGCAATATCACACCCCCAGGTAATACAGAGGATCGGCAATGCGTTTTAACGCAAAAAACTCATGCCCCTTGTCATCATAAACTTTTCTTAGCTTGTGGCTGCTGACCAGGCCACTCAACTCAGAAAAAACATGGCCAAAACCGGAGCATCCGGATCGCAGGCGCTTGCAGGCCTCAGCGTCCTTTTTTTGCTCCGGGTTCTGATGGTGCCGCTGAATCAGCATCTCCTGCAACCGGCCACTGAGGATACGCTTCTCTATGGGCTGTGCCAGGTAACAGGCCATGGCCCGGGAGACCCAATCCAGGGCAAAGTGCAACATTTGCCATTTTGCCTCCTTCTCATCATTCAGTTGGTCACCGGCCAGGATGACCGCGTTCATCTGCTCGGGAAAAATACACTGCCGCAAGTAGAACCAGGCTGCATCTTCGCAAACACGCCCATAGACCTGGTCCTGCATCAGCCACTGTTCAATACACAACTGCTCACTGGCAAGATCACTTTTGTTTCGATGGGCATTAATCTCCCGGACAAACCTCTGAACCATCAAATCACTATCGCTGAAGCGCCCCTCCCTTGGCATAAACAGCTGCCGTGGGGCCGTTGCCCCGGCCACCTTCTCAGGCGCTGGCCTCAAAGATGTAACCGGTGAAAGTTGGTCTATCTGTGCCGCTTCCGGGGTTTTATCCGGATGTTCGCGGTCTTCAGAATCTGATTGTTCAGGCAAATCAGACTCCGACGGCAAATGCCTCTGCTTAACCGGCCGGACAACTTCAGGTGTTTGCTCCGTATCCGGACTGTGCTGCTTCGGGGCAACCACGTTCCCTCTGAACTCCGCCCTGCTGCGCTGATGTGTTTTTCTTTTTTTCCTGCTTTTCCTGCTGCCAGATTCAACGACAACCGGCGTTTTAACAGCATCTGTTGCTGCAGTGCTGGTTACGGCAGGAATATTTAACTCACAGATTTCAATTAATGAATCCAGCCTTCGCCTGAGGGACTCTGGCAAACCGGGTAAGCTGCGCAGCTGCTGATACAGTTCCCGGGACTTTTCAAACCGACCAAAACCCAGGTTAATATCACCCGCATCTTTGAGCAGCAGCGGGGACAAGCCACTGTCTGCCGCATTAGCCAGATGTATAAGGGCGATCAGCGGATGTTTTTCAAACCCTGTGGAACAAAGGTACATTAGCCCTTTGGTCAACTTCATAAGCCCACTTACAAAGCGTGACTCCTTCGCCTCAAGACGTTGCTCGAAGTACTTATACAGCCTTCTTTTCGTATCCCCCTTGCCTGCATCCTTGAATACCCCGCCAAGCAGATTATTTATTGTCCCTTTCGATACCCGCAACTTCGCCCCCGATTCCTCAAACACTTGCCTGAGATCGTTATGGTTATAGCGGTTGCGCCTGGAGCGAAGTTCGAGCCTGCCACCTTCCTGTCGGGAACGAATAATGTCACTCCAGTCCAAAGTAATGATCTGCCTCAGCCCTTCCGGATAGTCAGCAAACTTTTTGATCTCAGGCTTGGCATTGGTACCCATTATCAGCCCCCCCAAATCCAGCATGAACAAGTCACGGGGCGTCATTTTTTCAAGACAGCTTTTGAAGTGTTTGTCAGTCAGCTTGAGGAGGGTAGTGAATGCATCCATCAGCTCCCGGGCAAAAGTCCGTTCCAACATAATCATTTCAGAGCTCCGATTCAGGAACGGAACCAGCAGACGCGGGATAAGAAAGGGTGAAACCAGCAGCAGCTTATCTGTATTACAACTCAGCTTCACCAGCAGCCAGGCGGCGGGAAAAAATTCAGTCTCCCGGACCAACTGAGAAAGCTCCTGCACCTGCTCATAATCCATAGAAGAGGGTGACTGTCCGGAAATCAGCAAATATAGCTCAACAGCCCTGAGATAAAGGTCGAGAAAATCCTTATCAATATTCTTAAGCTTTGCCAGGATGGGTTCAGTGGCTTCAGGCTCCCCGGCATATTGCAAAGCCAGAAATCCTGACAACAGAAAATTGCATTTCTTACCATTACTGACGAAGGGAGACAATTGCTCTTCTTCATCACAAATGCATGCAGCTAAAATGCGCATTATCGCCCGGCTATCGAAGGGGTGCGATGTACCAAAGGCGGACATCACCGCGACCACTTTTTCCCGGCTCGATAAATGGTTGTTCTTTTCGCTGTTAACAGGGTTACCCATTAACAGCCCGGGGCCATGATCAGATACAGCGGTTGCAGAGGTGCAGGGAGCGGCATCGGGGAACGTAGCAACAGGGAACCCTGAACATGCCGGTGATGAGACATTAACCACTGCCAACTCTCGTCCCCACGCGATGGCTGAGGCTGAACCAGAAGCAGACATCGCATCACTGCCCCCTGGGACAGCACTGCCAACTTCCAGTGACTTAAGAGAATCTGACAGTGAATCCATAATATCCCCCACTACCGGCACAGGCCAAAGGATGACGGTGCTGATGCCATGGATACGAGCTGTGACTGCCTAACCAGCGGTTAAGTTCAGTCCCTGCTGGGAATATGGGGCATCACGGGGAAGGGTCGGACATTATCACCCTGTGCTTCAAAAACCTTGCCGGTTCCCTCTTTTTCCACCTCATCAATACGAATAATGGTATTCAGTGGAATGTAACTGCGCTTTACACCTTCAAACGCTGCCTTCAGTTTCTCTTCGCCCGGGTCAACCAGTAGCTGACTGCGCTCACCGAAGACAAACTCCTCAACCTCAATGAAACCCCAGAGTTCACTCTGGAAGATCTGTCGGGCGTAGATTTCAAACACTTCGCCCTGATTTTGAAAAATCACACGGAAAATGGGGGTTTTCGCCATTAGGTTCTAGTACCACGTTAATTCTGCCCAGACGTTTTACGGCTTGAGCTGACCATAGGATTTCAGGGCGCAGATCATAACACAAAGCCTGACTGCAATGGTTTGCCTAAATACACTGGAATGTACAAATCTGACCGGATCGATTATTCGTCATCCCACGCCCGCACTCTGCAATGACCACAATACAATCTATGTAATCACGGTTTAACCGGGCTCATCCTTGACTATCCTCCATGGTGCAGGGTAGCTATAATGCCCGGTTTATGAACAACAGGCTTGGCCTCGCTGCAGGTTTGAGCCCTCCAGGAGGCTGTTTGGGAATAGCGCCCACAGGGTGGACTATTCCCGGACAGCCTCCCGGCACAAGCCAGTAAAGTGTGAAATGAGCAAAAAACTGTATATCAAAACCCATGGTTGCCAGATGAACGAGTACGATTCCGCCCGTATGGCTGATCTGCTCGGCGAGACTCATACCCTGGAGCTGACGGACAATCCGGAAGAGGCGGATGTCCTGCTGGTAAACACCTGCTCCGTGCGGGAAAAAGCCCAGGAAAAACTGTTCCACCAGCTGGGTCGCTGGCGAAAACTGAAAGAGAAAAACCCGGACCTGATCATCGGCGTTGGCGGCTGCGTTGCCAGCCAGGAAGGTGATGAGATCCGTAAACGGGCACCCCAGGTTGATGTGGTGTTTGGCCCACAGACCCTGCACCGTTTGCCGGAAATGATCGATGCCAGCAAGGCCAACCATATTCCCGTGGTGGACGTTACCTTCCCGGAAATTGAAAAGTTTGACCGTTTGCCGGAACCCAGTGTGGATGGTCCAACGGCGTTTGTCTCCATTATGGAAGGCTGTGACAAGTACTGCACTTACTGCATCGTTCCATATACCCGTGGTGCGGAAATCAGCCGCCCCATGGATGACGTTATTGCTGAATGCTATGGCCTGGCGGAAAAAGGCGTTCGGGAAATCAACCTGCTGGGGCAAAACGTCAACGCCTATCGTGGTGAAAAACACGATGGCTCCGTCTGTGACCTGGCGGAATTGATCACGGTGGTGGCTGCCATTGACGGGATTGACCGTATCCGCTTTACCACCTCTCACCCACTGGAGTTTTCAGACAGCCTGGTCAATGTCTACGCCGAAGTTCCCGAGCTGGTCAGCCATCTGCACCTGCCGGTACAGAGTGGTTCTGACCGGGTCCTGCAACTGATGAAACGGGAGCACACCGCAGCAGACTACCTGAAGAAAATACGACAGCTTCTGGCTATCCGCCCTGACCTGAAGCTCTCCTCGGACTTTATTGTCGGCTTCCCGGGAGAAACCGATCAGGACTTTGCAGACACCATGAACCTTATTGCAGAAGTGGGCTTTGACGCCTCGTTCAGTTTTATCTTCAGCAAGCGCCCCGGAACTCCCGCCGCCGATATAAAAGACAATGTTCCCGAGGAAGTGAAGAAACAGCGCCTGCAGATTTTGCAGAACCGCATTAATCAGCAGGTTATTCAGATCAGCCGTCGTCTGGTGGGCAGCACCCGGAAGATTCTGGTGACCGGTTACTCCAGGAAAGATCCGGGACAATTATCAGGACGTACCGAGTGCAACCGGGTAGTGAATTTCCAGTGTGCTGACCCTCGCCTGATTGGCCACTTTGCGGATGTCGAGATTGTTGAAGCGTTGCCGCACTCTCTGCGTGGTACGCTGATCAGTTCCGAGCTGGACAGCGTGGCCTGAGAAAAAGAGGCGTAATGCCTCTTTTTCCTGACTGGCTTACATTCAGAGACCATCGTAATAAGTAGCTAACCATATGAAATCACATATTTCTGACTCCTTGTTCAGGCACTCTGCTTCGTTACAACTCCGGTCACATAGCTACGGCTATGCTCCCTCCGTTGTGCCTCGCATAGC